>NZ_RHJJ01000007.1:97539-251899 GCF_004212225.1 Escherichia sp. E14V7 | reverse complement strand
GAATTTCAGGATTTTTCTCTTCAACCGAACCGGCTGTTTGTGTGAAGTGATCCACATCCGCCGTGTCGATGGAGGCGCATTATAGGGAGTCGGCTCAGGAAGACAAGCGGAAAAATGCATTTTTATTTCAACCGCTCATCTTTTAGTCATTACGCCGATTTTTGCTGCTTTTTTATCGCTTGCGGCAGGTCTGCCAGGCTATTTAACACCCAATCCGCCGCGTTTTCTGCTTCAGGCGTAATAGGTTTACCCGTACGCACCAGCACTTTTGTTCCCACATTCGCCGCTGCCGCTGCCTGCATATCTTCTAATTTATCGCCCACCATATAAGAAGCGGCCATATCAATATGCAAATAATCGCGTGCTGACAAAAGCATCCCCGGATGTGGTTTGCGGCAGTCGCAGACCTGGCGAAACTCTTCAACACTACCCTGCGGATGATGCGGGCAATAATAGATGCCATCCAGATCGACATCGCGGTCCGCCAGCGACCAGTCCATCCACTCGGTCAGCGTTTCAAACTGTGCTTCGGTAAATTTACCGCGAGCAATGCCAGACTGGTTGGTTACTACCACCAGCGCAAAGCCCATTTTTTTTAGCTCGCGCATGGCGTCAATAACACCGTCGATAAATTCAAAGTTGTCGATCTCATGGACATAGCCGTGATCGACATTAATGGTGCCATCACGGTCAAGAAAAATTGCGGGTACGCTCTTCGCCACCTTTTATAGCTCCTTAATAAGGCATGTGACGCTAGTATCGCATGTTTCGACCTGCAAGAAAGTGCTCTTCGCATAAACCTGATTGATTTAGACGTCTGGATGCCTTAACATCCATTTCATTGACGGCGTTGCCCGTTTCAGGCATTCGAAATGCCACGACTAACTTAATGACGATAATAAATAATCAATGATAAAACTTTCGAATATCACCAAAGTGTTCCACCAGGGCACCCGTACCATCCAGGCGTTGAACAACGTCAGCCTGCATGTGCCAGCTGGACAAATTTATGGCGTTATCGGTGCCTCAGGCGCGGGTAAGAGTACGCTTATACGTTGTGTAAACCTGCTGGAGCGCCCAACCGAGGGTAGCGTGCTGGTCGATGGCCAGGAACTGACCACGCTGTCAGAATCCGAGTTGACCAAAGCTCGCCGCCAGATTGGTATGATTTTCCAGCATTTTAACCTGCTCTCTTCGCGTACTGTTTTTGGCAACGTGGCTCTGCCGCTGGAGCTGGACAACACACCGAAAGACGAGATCAAACGTCGCGTGACGGAATTGCTGTCATTGGTTGGTCTTGGCGATAAGCATGATAGCTATCCGTCGAACCTTTCCGGTGGGCAGAAACAGCGCGTGGCAATTGCCCGTGCGTTAGCCAGCAATCCCAAAGTATTGCTGTGTGATGAAGCCACCAGCGCGCTGGACCCGGCAACGACACGTTCTATTCTCGAACTGCTGAAAGACATCAACCGCCGTCTGGGTTTGACGATTCTGTTGATCACTCACGAAATGGACGTTGTGAAGCGCATTTGTGATTGCGTGGCGGTCATCAGCAATGGCGAACTGATCGAGCAGGACAAGGTAAGTGAAGTGTTCTCGCATCCGAAAACGCCGCTGGCGCAGAAATTTATTCAGTCGACCCTGCATCTGGATATCCCGGAAGATTATCAGGAACGTCTGCAAGCGGAGCCGTTCACTGACTGCGTGCCGATGCTGCGTCTGGAGTTTACCGGTCAGTCGGTCGATGCCCCACTGCTTTCTGAAACCGCGCGTCGTTTCAACGTCAACAACAACATTATTAGCGCGCAGATGGATTACGCCGGTGGCGTTAAGTTCGGCATCATGCTGACTGAAATGCACGGCACACAACAAGATACGCAAGCCGCCATTGCCTGGCTGCAGGAACACCATGTAAAAGTAGAGGTACTGGGTTATGTCTGAGCCGATGATGTGGCTGCTGGTTCGTGGCGTATGGGAAACGCTGGCAATGACCTTCGTATCCGGTTTTTTTGGGTTTGTGATTGGTCTGCCGGTTGGTGTTCTGCTTTATGTCACGCGTCCGGGGCAAATTATTGCTAACGCGAAGCTGTATCGTACCGTTTCTGCGATTGTGAACATTTTCCGTTCCATCCCGTTCATTATATTGCTGGTATGGATGATTCCGTTTACCCGCGTTATTGTCGGTACATCGATTGGTTTGCAGGCAGCGATTGTTCCGTTAACCGTTGGCGCAGCGCCGTTTATTGCCCGTATGGTCGAGAACGCTCTGCTGGAGATCCCAACCGGGTTAATTGAAGCTTCCCGCGCAATGGGTGCCACGCCAATGCAGATCGTCCGTAAAGTGCTGTTACCGGAAGCGCTGCCGGGTCTGGTGAATGCGGCAACTATCACCCTGATTACCCTGGTCGGTTATTCCGCGATGGGTGGTGCAGTCGGTGCCGGTGGTTTAGGTCAGATTGGCTATCAGTATGGCTACATCGGCTACAACGCGACGGTGATGAATACGGTACTGGTATTGCTGGTTATTCTGGTTTATTTAATTCAGTTCGCAGGCGACCGCATCGTCCGGGCTGTCACTCGCAAGTAACGTTCAACACAACATAAATAACTGAAGAAGGAATAAGGTATGGCGTTCAAATTCAAAACCTTTGCGGCAGTGGGAGCCCTGATTGGATCACTGGCACTGGTAGGCTGCGGTCAGGATGAAAAAGATCCAAATCATATTAAAGTCGGCGTGATTGTTGGTGCCGAACAGCAGGTTGCAGAAGTCGCGCAGAAAGTTGCGAAAGACAAATATGGCCTGGACGTTGAGCTGGTAACCTTCAACGACTATGTTCTGCCAAACGAAGCATTGAGCAAAGGCGATATCGACGCCAACGCCTTCCAGCATAAACCGTACCTTGATCAGCAACTGAAAGATCGTGGCTACAAACTGGTCGCAGTAGGCAACACTTTTGTTTATCCAATTGCTGGCTACTCCAAGAAGATCAAATCACTGGATGAATTGCAGGATGGTTCGCAGGTTGCCGTGCCAAACGACCCAACTAACCTTGGTCGTTCACTGCTGCTGCTGCAAAAAGTGGGCTTGATCAAACTGAAAGATGGCGTTGGCCTGCTGCCGACCGTTCTTGATGTTGTTGAGAACCCAAAAAATCTGAAAATTGTTGAGCTGGAAGCACCGCAGCTGCCTCGCTCTCTGGACGACGCGCAAATCGCTCTGGCAGTTATTAACACCACTTATGCCAGCCAGATTGGCCTGACTCCAGCGAAAGACGGTATCTTTGTCGAAGATAAAGAGTCCCCGTACGTAAACCTGATCGTAACGCGTGAAGACAACAAAGACGCGGAAAACGTGAAGAAATTCGTCCAGGCTTATCAGTCTGACGAAGTTTACGAAGCGGCAAACAAAGTGTTTAACGGCGGTGCAGTTAAAGGCTGGTAATTTTTAGGCTGTTTCCACAATTTGTAATATCATTCAGGACGGGCGCTTGCCCGTCTTGTCATTTTTACAAGCGCCTGATTCAATATTGACGTTTTGATCATACATTGAGGAAATACTATGCGTGCTTTACCGATCTGTTTAGTAGCACTCATGCTAAGCGGCTGTTCCATGTTAAGCAGATCCCCTGTCGAACCCGTTCAAAGCACTGCACCCCAGCCGAAAGCGGAGCCTGCAAAACCGAAAGCGCCGCGCGCTACGCCGGTCCGAATTTATACCAATGCAGAAGAATTAGTCGGCAAACCGTTCCGCGATCTCGGTGAAGTCAGTGGCGACTCATGCCAGGCCTCTAATCAGGACTCTCCGCCGAGCATTCCAACCGCGCGTAAGCGGATGCAAATCAATGCCTCTAAAATGAAAGCCAATGCGGTATTACTGCATAGCTGCGAAGTCACCAGCGGTACGCCAGGCTGCTATCGTCAGGCTGTATGTATCGGTTCTGCGCTTAATATTACGGCGAAATGAGCAGTTTCCAGTTCGAGCAAATAGGCGTTATTCGCTCGCCCTATAAAGAAAAATTCGCCGTTCCGCGCCAGCCTGGTCTGGTAAAAAGCGCCAACGGTGAACTGCATCTCATTGCTCCCTACAACCAGGCCGACGCCGTTCGCGGCCTGGAAGCGTTCAGCCATTTATGGATCCTTTTCGTCTTTCATCAAACGATGGAAGGCGGCTGGCGTCCGACTGTGCGTCCGCCTCGTCTTGGCGGCAATGCCAGAATGGGGGTTTTCGCTACGCGCTCCACTTTCCGCCCTAACCCGATTGGTATGTCGCTGGTAGAGCTGAAAGAGGTTGTTTGCCATAAAGACAGCGTGATTCTGAAGCTCGGCAGTCTGGATCTCGTCGATGGTACGCCGGTGGTGGATATCAAACCGTATCTCCCCTTTGCCGAATCGCTTCCCGATGCCAGCGCCAGCTATGCGCAAAATGCGCCAGCGGCAGAAATGGCGGTGAGCTTTACCGCAGAGGTCGAAAAGCAGCTTTTGACACTGGAGAAGCGTTATCCGCAGTTAACGCTGTTTATCCGCGAAGTACTGGCGCAGGACCCGCGCCCGGCCTATCGTAAAGGTGAGGAAACGGGCAAAACCTATGCCGTCTGGCTGCATGATTTTAACGTTCGCTGGCGCGTCACCGACGCAGGTTTTGAAGTCTTTGCGCTGGAACCGCGTTAAATTCACGCCCTTCTCTTTTGACATTTCTTTTGCACTGGTAAACTAAATCACTTTTTTTGTCCCAGGCTCGCCTTGAGCCTGTTCTACCTTCCAACTGGAACCGTAACAACATGCGTACTAGCCAATACCTGCTCTCCACTCTCAAGGAGACACCTGCCGACGCCGAGGTGATCAGCCATCAGCTGATGCTGCGCGCCGGGATGATCCGCAAGCTGGCCTCCGGGTTATATACCTGGCTGCCGACCGGCGTGCGCGTTCTGAAAAAAGTCGAAAACATCGTGCGTGAAGAGATGAACAACGCCGGTGCGATCGAGGTGTCGATGCCGGTGGTTCAGCCAGCCGATTTGTGGCAAGAGAGTGGTCGTTGGGAACAGTACGGTCCGGAACTGCTGCGTTTTGTTGACCGTGGCGAGCGTCCGTTCGTACTCGGCCCAACTCATGAAGAAGTTATCACTGACCTGATTCGTAACGAGCTTAGCTCTTACAAACAGCTGCCGCTGAACTTCTATCAGATCCAGACCAAGTTCCGCGACGAAGTGCGTCCGCGTTTCGGCGTCATGCGTTCCCGCGAATTCCTGATGAAAGATGCTTACTCTTTCCATACTTCTCAGGAATCCCTGCAGGAAACCTACGATGCAATGTATGCGGCCTACAGCAAAATCTTCAGCCGCATGGGGCTGGATTTCCGCGCCGTACAGGCCGACACCGGTTCTATCGGCGGCAGCGCCTCTCACGAATTCCAGGTGCTGGCGCAGAGCGGTGAAGACGATGTGGTCTTCTCCGACACCTCTGACTATGCAGCGAACATTGAGCTGGCAGAAGCTATCGCGCCGAAAGAACCGCGCACTGCTGCTACCCAGGAAATGACGCTGGTTGATACGCCGAACGCGAAAACCATCGCGGAACTGGTTGAACAGTTCAATCTGCCGATTGAGAAAACGGTTAAGACTCTGCTGGTTAAAGCGGTTGAAGGCAGTAGCTTCCCGCTGGTTGCGCTGCTGGTGCGCGGTGACCACGAGCTGAACGAAGTTAAAGCAGAAAAACTGCCGCAGGTTGCAAGCCCGCTGACTTTCGCGACCGAAGAAGAAATTCGTGCCGTGGTTAAAGCCGGTCCGGGTTCACTGGGTCCGGTAAACATGCCGATTCCGGTGGTGATTGACCGTACCGTTGCGGCGATGAGTGATTTCGCTGCTGGTGCTAACATCGATGGTAAACACTACTTCGGTATCAACTGGGATCGCGATGTCGCTACCCCAGAAATTGCGGATATCCGTAACGTGGTGGCTGGCGATCCAAGCCCGGATGGTCAGGGTACGCTGCTGATCAAACGTGGTATCGAAGTTGGTCACATCTTCCAGCTGGGTACCAAGTACTCCGAAGCACTGAAAGCCTCCGTACAGGGTGAAGATGGTCGTAACCAAATCCTGACGATGGGTTGCTACGGTATCGGGGTAACGCGTGTGGTAGCTGCGGCGATTGAGCAGAACTACGACGAACGCGGCATCGTATGGCCTGACGCTATCGCGCCGTTCCAGGTGGCGATTCTGCCGATGAACATGCACAAATCCTTCCGCGTACAGGAACTGGCCGAGAAACTGTACAGCGAACTGCGTGCACAAGGTATCGAAGTGCTGCTGGATGACCGCAAAGAGCGTCCGGGCGTGATGTTTGCTGATATGGAACTGATCGGTATTCCGCACACTATTGTGCTGGGCGACCGTAACCTCGACAACGACGATATCGAATATAAATATCGTCGTAACGGCGAGAAGCAGTTAATTAAAACTGGTGACATCGTCGATTATCTGGTGAAACAGATTAAAGGCTGATGTCAGAAAGGGTCCTGAATTTCAGGACCCTTTTTTACATGGATTGTATAAAATGGATAAACCAAAGGCGTACTGCCGCCTGCTTGTCCCCTGCTTTCTTTTACTTTCGGCCTGTACCGTTGATATCAGCCAGCCAGACTCATCAGCCACAGCGGTAGATGCCGAGGCAAAAACATGGGCAATCAAATTCCAACATCAAAGCTCTTTCACCGAACAAGCAATAAAAGAAATAACGGAACCTGATCTCAAATCCGGCGATTTGCTGTTCTCCTCAAGCCTTGGGGTTACCTCATTTGGTATCCGCGTCTTCAGCACTTCCTCTGTGAGTCACGTTGCAATCTATCTGGGTGATAATAACGTTGCAGAAGCGACAGGCGCTGGCGTCCAGATTGTTTCCCTGAAAAAAGCCATGAAGCACAGTGATAAGCTTTTCGTTTTACGAGTCCCGGACCTTACCCCGCAACAAGCCACAGAAATCACCGCGTTCGCCAACAAAATCAAAGATAGCGGGTATAACTATCGCGGCATTGTCGAGTTCATTCCATTTATGGTGACCCGCCAGATGTGCTCACTGAATCCTTTTTCCGCAGATTTTCGCCAACAGTGCGTCAGCGGCCTGGCGAAAGCGCAGTTAAGCAGTGTGGGCGAAGGAGACAAAAAGTCGTGGTTTTGTTCGGAATTTGTCACTGATGCATTTGCCAAATCCGGGCATCCGCTTACGCTGGCGCAATCGGGCTGGATTAGCCCTGCCGATCTGATGCATATGCGTAGTGGTGATGTCTCTGCATTTAAACCAGAAACGCAGTTACAGTATGTTGGGCACCTGAAGCCAGGGATTTATATTAAAGCAAGTCGCTTTGTTGGACTGACTCAGTGATAAAAGCCAGCCTCGTGCGCAAAATGCCGGATGCGGCGTGAACGCCTTATCCGGCCTGCAAAATCGTGCTAATTCAAAATATTGCACTGTATGCTTTAGGCCTGATAAGCGCAGCGCATGAGGCAATATTTCGTTTGTTTCTATCTCAAGACGGGTTACAGCCCCAAACTACTGCAATCCTTGTTCGGGTAAAATTTACCCGCCGTATCGGGCGCTAATACTTTGGTCGGCGCACCGGTATCCGGATTAGCCTCCAGCGTAAAGTGACCTTCAACTGACAGTAACACCGGTTTTTCACTGTTACCCCGCGCAGCCAGGTAGCCACGCTCCAGCTCTGCGTTATTCGCCACCATAAAACGTTTTCCGGTCGCGCAATCAGTAAAGGTCGCCGCATCAGCCATATAGAAATACATGCCACGCAGGGTCATCGGCGTCATTGGCATGCTCGATTTTGCCGGTTCCAGCGTGTAGTTGAACTGCGATTCAATGGGATTACCTTCACGATCGAGCATCTCCAGTGCATCCCCTTTCGCTCGATAATATGACTTTTCACCTTTGCTGTCGGTTAATACCAGCTTGTCGGCAGTTCGCGCCCATGTACCGTAGGAGGCAAAGGATGAAGGCTCTTCACGAGCGCCAAGATAGCGTTCGTTCATCACCCAGCTTCCATCTTTTTCGAGGAACAGAGAGGTTTCGATCCCTTCGCAATCGGCACACGGCAGCACGCCGCGCCAACTTTGCGGCATCGGTTTCAGTTCGGCAGCCTGCGCCGGAGAAAGCGTATCGACTTCGGCCCGATTGTTACATCCCATAAGAGTAAAGAGGCTGATTACAGCCAACGCTGTCACTATCGCTTTTCTCACCATCCATTCCTTCTTTTTACTCCCGACCGCTGCGCACTTTGCCGCGCATCGCCTTCACGGTTGATTTTTGTGCCTTCGATGCCAGCCTGCGCTCTTTTGATGCGCGGGTGGGCCGCGTGGGTCGTCGGGCTTTTTGTTCTGTTGTTAATTCTTTAATCACTGCCACCAACCGGGCCAGCGCCGCTTCGCGGTTGAGCTCCTGACTACGGTATTCCTGCGCCTTAATGACAATCACGCCATCGCTGCTGATTAAATGATGGCTGGCGGCGAGCAGGCGTTCTTTGTAATACTCTGGCAGGCTGGACGCCCGAATGTCAAAACGCAGATGAATAGCCGTTGAGGTCTTATTGACATGTTGCCCGCCCGCGCCCTGCGCACGAATGGCGGTGATCTCAAGCTCACCATCGGGGATAGCAACATGTCGGGAAATCACAATCATGAAGGTTGTTGCCAGGCGGTTAAGTTCACTTCCAGATTATTCTTATCATCCGATAACCAGATAACACCATCCTGAATCGTTGCCTGCAGCGTCATGGTACGATCGGCAAAGGCGCTTACTTTCGCCAGTTGTTCATCGTCCAGATACCAGACGGAAAGATTGGCAAACTGCGCACATTTGCTCTGATTTTGCTGCCACCAGATTTGCGCCGCCCGACTATTATAGGCAAACAGCGCCACTTCTGCGGCCTGGGTGCAGGCTTTCTTAATCCGTCGCTCATCCGGCAGCCCCAGTTCAATCCACAAATCAATGCCCAGGTGATCGTTACGCAGCCACGCTTCCGGCTCATCATCGGCACACAAACCTCGGGTAAATTGCAGACGTTCATCAGCATATTTCAGCCACGCCAGCAGGCGCAGCATCATGCGCTCCTGGGTTTCTGAAGGATGGCGCGCCAGCGTCAGAGAGGCATCGAGAAACTGGTTGCGGTCGAGATCGGCCACATTAACCGTCGCTTTATAAATTGTCGCTTTAAGCGCCATAAGAAAACTCCTTTCGAATCAGGAGGCCATTGTAACGGAATACGTGCAGTTACGGCGCTGATATTGCAGAAATGAGTGTGGTATAGTCACCTTGCGAAACAGAGTTTATCTTCGTAGGCTTAGACTTGCATCCACGGTTAAGTCAGAGTGCTGACAGGAGGGCATGTGGAAAAATATTGTGAGTTAATACGCAAGCGGTACGCGGAAATCGCCAGCGGAGACTTAGGATACGTTCCGGACGCGCTGGGCTGCGTTTTGAAAGTGCTGAATGAAATGGCTGCCGACGACGCCCTTTCTGAGGCTGTCAGGGAAAAAGCAGCATACGCTGCGGCAAACTTACTGGTGAGCGATTATGTCAATGAATGATACGTATCAACCAATCAATTGTGATGATTACGATAATCTTGAGCTCGCCTGCCAGCATCATTTAATGCTGACACTTGAGCTGAAAGATGGCGAAAAATTGCAGGCGAAGGCCAGCGATTTGGTCTCCCGCAAAAATGTGGAGTATCTGGTCGTCGAGGCCGCTGGCGAAACCCGCGAGCTACGTCTGGATAAAATTACCAGCTTTAGCCACCCGGAAATCGGTACGGTGGTAGTGAGCGAGTCCTGATTGACTTTCGCCGGATGCGACGTTTGAAGCGTCTTATCCGGCTTTCACTTAACTAAGCGTTTTTTGCCAGACAAAACTTACGCCCTTCTCACCTTCAGCCACACCTTCTTGCGTCACAAATACCCCTGCCGCCGCAATCAGCGTTTCGCCATAAAACAGCAGTGGCGTGGTGTCACGTAGCCACGGCGGCACGCCCAGCTCTTGCCAGATTTTCTTCAGCTTACGTCCGCCGTTGCGCCCGACAATATGCAGCAATCCTGGCGCTTTGAAACGCACGCTGACTGCTTCGTCTGCACGCGGAAGGCGAATATCGTCTCCCGCAGTAAGCTGTACACTTCCCAGCCCCGCCGGTAATTCCAGCGGCTGTTGCCACGCCTGCCACGGCACAATGGTTTCGCTTTGCCCGGCGACGGATTTAATCCACCACAGTTGCGACTGATAGCGGCGGATTTCAAACGCGCCCAAACGTAAACAGGGGGAAGCATCTTCCCGCGCCAGCGCCACTTCCTGCCAGATCCTTTCCAGCGCGTCGCGGGAAGGCATTGGTGCATTCAGCCCTGACAGCCAGCGGCGGATAATCGCCGCGCGACGGGCATCACTCATCGCCAGCATTGGCGCAATCTGCAGCGTCCTTTGCGGCGTTTGGCAGTGCGCTAAATCATCCGCCAGCAGTTCATCCAGCAGGCTCTCTTGTTCGGCGCAAAGTGCGGCACTACGGGCCGTCGCTTCGGCAAAATGTGGCCAACGCTGCTGCAATAACGGCACGACGCGCAAGCGCAGGAAGTTACGATCGTAGCTATCATCCTGATTACTTTCGTCTTCAATCCAGCGTAAACCATGCGCCAACGCCCACTGCGCCAGTTCCCCCCGCGTGCGAGCGAGGAACGGGCGGATAAGCCGCGTTCCGGCAAACTCCGAGACTTCCCCCATAGCCGAAAGCCCGGCAGGGCCGCTACCGCGTTTAAGCGCCAGCAGAAAGGTTTCACATTGATCGTCAAGATGTTGTGCTGTGACCAGTACTTCACCAGGCAACAGGGTGCGGGCAAATGCCTGATAACGCGCCTGCCGCGCCTGGGCCTCAATGCCTAACCCCTCTTGCGCAAGTTGTACGCGCTCGACCACCAGCGGCACCTGCCACTGCTGGCAGATATTTTCACAATGTTGCACCCAGGCATCAGCATTGGCACTTAAACCGTGATGCACATGGATAGCGCGCAAAGTGACGCCCGGATTTTCCGCCCGCCACTGCACCAGCTGATGCAGCAGAACGGTGGAGTCAAGCCCGCCGCTAAAGGCCGCCAGAATCTGGCGTGAGGTGAGAAGTTGTGTATTCAGTGTGAGTGTCATGATAGCGCGATTTTACAGTAGCGATGCCCGGCACGTTACCGGGCAAATGCAGTAATGACAAGCCTTACTGCTCATACAGTTCCAGCGGCAGTCCGTCAGGGTCGTTAAAGAACGTGAAGCGTTTTTGCGTGTATGGATCGATACGTATCGCTTCACATTTCACGTTATTGCTTTCCAGGTGCGCCACTGCCGTATCGATATCATCAACGCTAAAAGCCAGATGGCGCAGGCCGCAGGCTTCCGGTCGACTGGGTCGTTGCGGCGGAAACGGAAATGAGAAAAGCTCAATCACGTACTGCCCATTAAGTGCCAAATCCCCTTTCCACGAATCTCGCGCTTCACGATAGACTTCGCTTTGCAGCGTGAAGCCGAGAATGTCGCAGTAAAAAGCTTTGCTCACCGCATAATCCGTCGCAATAATCGCAATATGGTGAACCTGTTTTAAACCCAACATAGAATCTCCTGCATTGATATGATACGCACGTGCATCGCTATATATTGATAATACGCACAAATTACAGGAAAGATGAATCAGACATTTACACTGACTTTAAAACAACATCTCAAACGCCTGTAATAGCGGTTGAGATGTTGTTTGGTGAAACGCTTTGCGAGAGATTACTCTGCGCTATTCTTGCTAACACTCTCGGCAATGCGGCGCAAATATTCGTTATTCTTAAACGCTATCATAATTAATTCGAAAGTCATACGACAGCTTATTAGACCAATGACGGTATAAGCTAACCCTAAGATAATGTTTCCACTAAATATGGAGAAGACACCGCCTATCAGTGTCAGCACCATAGCCAGCCAGTAAAAAAACACCAGAACACGCGGCATAAGAAGATGATCAAATCCTAAAATTGCTTTCATATTTTATCCTTAAAAATTCTATGTGATTGATAAATTTATATTATTTTTGACCACTGTGTATATTGGTATATGCCTCCGAAATCGGAGTTATCAACATGAGTTCAAGAATTTTATGGCAGGAGAAAACGAAAGTAAGATTATCTAAATGTATTTATAATATGACTAAATAAACCACATAGAAAAAAAGGCCACCGAAGTGACCCTTTTCAGAATATTTGCTGATTACGCGTAGCCGTAGCTCATCAGGCGCTGATAACGACGATTTTTTAAATCTTCAGTGCTTAACACGTCGAGATCGGCTAGATCCGCCAGCAGCTGCGCTTTCAACGATGCCGCCATCGCTTCCGGGTTACGGTGAGCGCCGCCCAGCGGTTCCGGGATGATGGAGTCGATCAGTTTCAGTTCTTTCAAACGCGGAGCGATGATACCCATCGCTTCAGCCGCCAGCGGCGCTTTGTCGGCGCTCTTCCACAGAATGGACGCGCAACCTTCCGGCGAGATAACGGAATAGGTGCTGTATTGCAGCATATTCACTTTATCGCCCACGCCAATCGCCAGCGCGCCGCCAGAACCACCTTCACCGATAACAGTACAAATAGTCGGTACGCTAAGGCGAGACATTTCACGCAGGTTGCGCGCGATGGCTTCAGACTGACCACGCTCTTCTGCGCCCACGCCCGGATATGCCCCCGGGGTGTCGATAAAGGTGATGATTGGCATCTTAAAGCGTTCAGCCATTTGCATCAGACGCAGTGCTTTGCGGTAACCTTCTGGCGCTGGCATACCAAAGTTACGGCGAATTTTTTCTTTGGTTTCACGACCTTTTTGATGACCAATGATCATCACCGGACGACCATCGAGACGGGCGATACCACCGACGATAGCTTTATCGTCTGCATACGCGCGGTCGCCAGCCAGTTCGTCAAATTCATCAAATGCCAGGCGAACGTAATCCAGGGTATAAGGACGCTGTGGATGGCGTGCCAGTTGCGCAATCTGCCATGCACCGAGATCGGCGAAGATTTTACGTGTCAGTTCTACGCTTTTTTCACGCAGACGATGCACTTCTTCATCGATGTTAATATCCAGTTTCTCATCCTGGCGGCTAACCGCAGTCAGAGAATCGATTTTCGCTTCCAGCTCTGCAATCGGCTGTTCAAAATCAAGGAAATTCAGACTCATAGTATTCCTGTATTAGTCAAACTCCAGTTCCACCTGCTCCGAACCAATGAGGCCACGGAGATCGTTTAATAAACGATCGCTCGGAGAGACACGCCACGTCGCGCCAAAACGCAACCGCGCGCGTGCATCCGCCCTCTGATAGTAGAGATGTACTGGAATTGTCCCAGAGCGGTGGGGTTCCAGAGACTGACGGAGTCGGTTTAAAAGCTGGTCATCAATTTGCCTGTCCGTCAGCGAGATAGCAAGCCCGCGAGCATATTTTTCCCGGGCTTCGTCAATATCCATCACTTCGCGAGCGGTCATTTTAAGCCCACCGCTGAAGTCATCAAAGCTGACCTGTCCGCTGACGATAAGTATGCGGTCTTTTTCCAGCAATTGCTGGTATTTATCCAGGGCGTCTGTAAACAACATCACTTCCAGGCGCCCGGAACGGTCATCCAGCGTGCAGATACCGATACGATTGCCGCGCTTGGTGACCATAACCCGCGCGGCAACAACGAGCCCCGCAGCCGTGGTGACTTTACCACGTTCTGTCGGGTGCATGTCTTTCAGCCTT
Organism: Escherichia sp. E14V7; assembly: GCF_004212225.1. Classification (NCBI taxonomy): domain Bacteria; kingdom Pseudomonadati; phylum Pseudomonadota; class Gammaproteobacteria; order Enterobacterales; family Enterobacteriaceae; genus Escherichia; species Escherichia sp. E14V7. Next base: position 238,110 of record NZ_RHJJ01000007.1, on the reverse strand, counting down.
ACGCCTCCGACATAACGCTCAATCTCTTTTAAATACTGATTGATGGGGTGGCCCGTCAGGTACAGCCCCAACGTTTCACGTTCCCCATCTAACACCACCTGCTCCGGCCAAGGCTGGCAGCTGGCGTAGGATTGTTCAATTTGTTCCGGCTCTTCGGCCAGCACGCCGAACATATCGGCCTGACCGATGGCTTCCGCTTTCGCGTGTTGATCTGCCGCTTTTAACGCATCGCCCAGCGAGTTCATCAGCGCCGCGCGGTGTGGACCCAAGCGGTCAAACGCCCCGGACATGATCAGTTTTTCCAGCACTCGCCGGTTTAACTTTTTGGTGTCGGTTCGGGCGCAGAGATCAAACAGTTCGCGGAAGTAGCCGCCTTTATTACGGGCTTCGATGATGGCCTCAATCGGACCTTCACCTACCCCTTTGATCGCGCCAATACCATACACGATTTCGCCGTCGTCGTTGACGTGGAAATGGTAAAGACCGGAGTTTATATCTGGTGGCAGGATTTTCAGCCCCATCCGCCAGCACTCATCCACCAGGCCCACCACCTTCTCGGTATTATCCATATCGGCAGTCATTACCGCCGCCATAAACTCTGCCGGATAGTGCGCTTTCAGCCATAACGTTTGATATGACACCAAAGCATAGGCCGCAGAGTGCGATTTGTTAAATCCGTAACCGGCGAATTTCTCCACCAGGTCGAAGATTTTCATCGCCAGTTCGGCGTTGATCCCGTTCTTTTCTGCACCTTCAGCAAATACAGAACGCTGCTTAGCCATCTCTTCCGGCTTTTTCTTACCCATCGCACGACGCAGCATATCCGCGCCACCGAGGGTATAACCAGAGAGCACCTGGGCAATCTGCATGACCTGTTCCTGATACAGGATAATGCCGTAGGTTGGCTCCAGTACCGGTTTCAGGCTTTCATGCTGCCACTGCACGTCCGGGTAGGAAATCTCCTCGCGACCATGTTTACGGTCGATAAAGTTATCCACCATCCCTGATTGCAACGGGCCGGGGCGGAACAGTGCCACCAGTGCGATCATATCTTCGAAGCAGTCAGGTTGCAGACGCTTGATCAGGTCTTTCATGCCGCGCGATTCAAGCTGGAATACCGCCGTGGTTTCCGAGCGTTGCAGCATGTCGAAGCTTTTCTTATCATCAAGCGGGATCGCGGCGATATCCAGCGGCGGCTCGCCATTCTTCGCCCGCCGCTTGTTGATCATCTCCAGCGCCCAGTTGATGATGGTGAGCGTACGCAAGCCGAGGAAGTCGAACTTCACCAGTCCGGCGTATTCAACGTCGCTTTTATCAAACTGGGTGACCGGATGTTTGCCCTCTTCATCGCAATAAAGTGGCGCAAAATCTGTAATTTTGGTCGGCGCGATAACCACCCCACCGGCGTGCTTACCGGCGTTACGGGTGACCCCTTCCAGTTTGCGCGCCATGTCGATCAGCGCCTTAACTTCTTCATCTGCTTCGTAGATTTCCGGCAGCTGCGGCTCGGCTTCAAACGCTTTCGCCAGCGTCATCCCCGGATCGGGCGGGATCAGTTTCGAGATACGGTCGACAAAGCCGTACGGATGCCCCAGCACGCGGCCTACGTCGCGGATCACCGCTTTCGCCGCCATCGTACCGAAGGTGATAATCTGCGATACCGCATCACGACCGTACATGTCTGCCACGTGCTCGATAACCTGATCGCGTTTCTCCATACAGAAGTCAACGTCGAAGTCAGGCATGGAGACACGTTCCGGGTTAAGGAAACGTTCGAACAGCAGGTCAAATTCCAGCGGATCGAGGTCGGTGATTTTCAGCGCGTAGGCCACCAGTGACCCTGCACCGGAGCCACGGCCTGGCCCTACCGGTACGCCGTTATCTTTCGACCACTGGATAAATTCCATAACGATGAGGAAGTAGCCCGGGAAGCCCATCTGGTTGATAACCTGAAGTTCAGTTTCCAGACGCTCGTCATATTCCGAGCGGCGCTTAACACGTTCTTCTTCGTCAGGGAATAAAAATGCCAGACGCTCTTCCAGGCCCTCTTTTGCACGCTTGACCAGATAATCTTCGGTGCTCATGTCTCCGGTCGGGAACTGCGGCAGGAAGTATTCACCAAGACGCACAGTCACGTTACAACGTTTGGCGATCTCAACGGTGTTGGCAAGGGCTTCGGGGATGTCGGCAAACAGCTCGCACATTTCCTCTTCGCTACGCATATATTGCTGCGGCGAATAGTTACGTGGCCGTTTGGGATCGTCGAGGGTAAAGCCGTCATGGATCGCGACGCGGATTTCGTGTGCATCAAAGTCGCTGCTATCGATAAAGCGCACGTCGTTGGTCGCCACGACGGGCAAACCGCGCGCTTCCGCCAGTTCCACCGCCGCGTGCAAATAGCTTTCTTCGTCCGGCCTTCCGGTGCGGATCAGCTCGAGAAAATAGCGATCCGGGAAGTGTTCTTCATAAAACGCGACACACTCATCTACCAGCGCGCTGTTACCACGCAAAAGACTGCGCCCGACGTCGCCCATGCGCCCGCCAGAGAGCAAAATCAGCCCTTCGTTTAATTCGATAAGCCAGTCGCGATCGATGATCGGTCCGGCGGCACCGTAACCGCGCTGATACGCTTTTGAGATCAGCAACGTCAGATTCTGATAGCCAGTATTGTTCGCCGCCAGCACCGTCAGGTGGGTTAACTCATCACCCAGCAGGTTGCACTGGACATTAAAATCTGCCCCGACGATGGGCTTAATCCCTGCGCCATGTCCCGCTCCGTAGAACTTCACCAGACCGCAAAGGTTGGTGAAATCGGTGATCGCCAGTGCTGGCATACCCAACGCCGCCGCCTTTTTTACCAGCGGCGCGGTTTTTGCCAGGCCATCGATCATCGAGTAGTCGCTGTGCACCCGCAGGTGTACGAAACGTGGTTCAGACATCTTCAGATTCCGGTTTACTTAATCTCGACACAAGAATCAGGACGCAAGTCCCAGTGCGCGTTTGACAGGCCCAAAGCTGCGACGATGATGTTCAGTCGCGCCATATTCAGCCAGTTTTTCCAGATGAAAAGCGGTTGGATACCCTTTGTGTTGGGCAAAACCATATTGCGGGAAAACAATATCCAGCGCCGCCATTTCGGCGTCGCGCGTCACTTTCGCCAGGATAGACGCAGCACTGATTTCCGGTACGCGGCTATCGCCTTTCACCACTGCCATCGACGGCATCGGTAATTTCGGGCAGCGGTTACCATCAACCAACACATATTCCGGCGCAATATGCAGCCCAGCGACGGCACGCTGCATCGCCAGCATGGTCGCGTGTAAAATATTCAGCTCGTCGATTTCATGAGGTTCCGCACGGCCCAGGCTCCAGCTTAACGCTTTCTCTTTGATCTCTTCACAGAGCGCAAGACGACGTTTTTCACTTAGCTTTTTGGAATCATTCAACCCGACAATCGGGCGCGTGGGATCGAGGATCACGGCAGCGGTAACGACCGCGCCAACCAACGGCCCGCGCCCAACTTCATCCACACCTGCAACCAGATTCGTGTGCGGATAGACAAATTCGATCATTGTGCTAACTCCAGAACGGCTTGTGCCGCCTGCTCATCGGCATTGCAGCGGATCTGCTGATGCAGTTCGCGGAAAGTGTCGTGCATCGTGTGGCTGGTTTTCCCGTTCGCCAACAGCGGTAACAGCGACTCAGCCAGTTTTTGCGGCTCACACTCTTCCTGCAATAATTCTTTAACTAACTCTCTGCCCGCCAGCAGGTTTGGCAGCGAGACATAATCGGTTTTCACCAGCCGCTTCGCCAGCCAGAAGGTGAAAGGCTTCATGCGATATCCCACCACCATCGGGCATTTCGCCAGCATGCACTCCAGTGCAGCCGTACCCGACGCCAATAGCGCCGCATCGCTGGCGACCATCGCCTCACGGCCCATTCCATCCAGCATATGAACCGAAAGGTCTGGCGCGACTTCAGCTTTGATGCGTTCAAACTGCTCACGGCGTTTGGCATTTACCAGCGGCACCACGATCTCCAGATCAGGGTAAGTCTGGCGCAAAAGCTGGGCAGTTTTCAGGAAATCGGCGCTAAGCATCTCCACTTCCGCGCCACGGCTTCCCGGCAACAATGCCAGACAGTGGGCATCGTGAGGGATCCCCAGCACATCACGCGCGGCGTTTTTATCTGGATCTAACGGCATGGCATCAGCCATGGTGTGACCGATAAAACGGCACGGCACGTTATATTTGTCATAAAACGCTTTTTCGAAAGGCAGAAATGCGAGCACCAGATCGGTGGCTCTGCCTATTTTGAAAACGCGTTTCTGTCGCCACGCCCAGACGGACGGACTGACATAATGAATGGTTTTGATACCCTGCTTTTTAAGGTTACCTTCAAGGGTAATATTGAAGTCAGGCGCATCAATACCGACAAAAACATCTGGCTTCAGTTCGCCAAAACGCTTTGTCAGATCGGCACGAATATGCAGTAAGCGACGCAGACGCCCGAGCACTTCAACAATGCCCATCACCGCCAGCTCTTCCATTTCGTACCAGGCTTCGCAGCCTTCGGCTTGCATTCGTGGCCCGGCAACGCCAACAAAGCGGGCATTGGGCACACGTTCTTTCAGAGCACGGATTAAACCGGCCCCCAGGATATCGCCGGAGGTTTCTCCGGCGACCAGGGCAATCGTTAATGGACGCTGCTCAGTCATTAACGAATCAGACCGCGCGTTGAGCGTGCAAAGAAATCGGTAAAGGCTTTTACTTCCGGATACGTTTCCGCAAGTTCGGCAATTTCCGGTTTCACTTCATCGAGCGTTTTACCGCTGCGATAAATCAGCTTATACGCATTGCGGATAGCGGTAATCGCCTCGCGGCTGAATCCGCGGCGCTTCAGCCCTTCGATATTGACACCGAACGGCGTTGCATGGTTACCCTGCGCAATGACATAAGGAGGGACGTCCTGCGCCACACCAGAGCAACCGCCTACCATCACGTGCGCACCAATGATGCAGAACTGATGGACTGCGGTCATGCCGCCGATGATCGCGAAGTCGTCTACCGATACGTGACCCGCCAGCGTTGCGTTGTTGGCGAGAATGCAGCGGTTACCTACCGTACAATCGTGCGCAATGTGCGCGTTGATCATCAGTAAGTTGTCACTGCCCACCTTCGTCAATCCACCGCCCTGGACTGTGCCACGATGAATGGTGACGCTTTCGCGAATGCGGTTACGATCGCCGATTTCCACGCGGGTCGGTTCGCCAGCATATTTCAGATCCTGGTTAACTTCACCGATGGAGGCGAACTGATAAATCTCATTGTCGCGGCCAATTTTAGTATGACCATTCACGACAACGTGAGATTTCAGTACGGTACCCTCACCAATTTCGACATGGGGTCCAACGATACAAAAAGGACCAATGTGGGCGTTAGCGCCAATCGACGCGCCCTCTTCCACAATGGCGGTTGGATGCACAAAGGCGGATTTATCAATCACGTATCAGGCCTCCCGGCTACGAGCACACATCATCGTTGCTTCGCAAACTACTTTACCGTCGACCAGAGCAACCCCTTTAAAACGGGTCAGGCCGCGGCGCGTTTTTTCGAAAGTGACTTCCATGATCATTTGATCGCCTGGCACGACCGGGCGCTTGAAGCGCGCTTCGTCAATACCGGCGAAGTAGTACAGCTCACCCGGTTCCAGTTTTCCTACGCTTTTAAACGCCAGAATACCTGTTGCCTGTGCCATAGCTTCCAGAATCAGCACACCCGGGAAAATCGGTTTTCCAGGGAAATGGCCCTGGAAGAATGGCTCATTGACAGAGACATTTTTTACTGCGCGCAGAAAACGACCTTCTTCAAAATCCAGCACGCGATCCACCAGTAAGAACGGGAAACGGTGCGGCAGAAGTTCTAAAATCTCTTCAATCTGCAGAGTATGAGTGTTAGTAGTCAAGATACTCTTCCTGTCAAAATATAAGAAACGACAATAATAACACGGCCTGCCGCAATCGTAAGAATGAGACAGGCCGTAAAGTTTGGCGAACAAAAGATGGAACGTTAGTCTTGTTGATTAACCTTGCGCTCAAGCGACTTCAGACGCTTGCTCATGTCATCAATGTTCATCACCAGTGCAGCGGTTTTGCGCCAGACTTTGTTGGGTTGCAGCGGAATGCCTGAGGAATAGACGCCTGGTTCAGTGATGGGACGCATCACCATACCCATGCCCGTAACCGTCACTTTATCGCATATTTCCATATGCCCGTTGATTACGCTGGCACCGCCGATCATGCAGTAACGACCAATTTTCAGGCTGCCCGCCATAATGACGCCACCGGCAACCGCCGTATTGTCGCCAATCACGACGTTATGTGCAATCTGGCACTGGTTATCAATGATCACGCCATTGCCAATAACGGTGTCGTCCAGCGCACCGCGATCGATGGTGGTACATGCGCCGATCTCCACGCGATCGCCAATAATTACGCGACCAATCTGCGGGATCTTCACCCAGTTACCACGATCGTTGGCATAGCCAAAGCCGTCTGCGCCTACCACAGTTCCGGATTGGATCAGGCAATTCTGACCAATCTGGATCTCATGGTAAATCGTCACGTTCGCCCAAAGACGCGAACCTGCACCGATTTTGCTGTTTTTACCAACGAAGCAACCGGCGCCGATAACCACGTTATCGCCCAGTTCAACGCCGGACTCAATCACCGCGTTAGCGCCAATTGATACGTTGTTACCCAGCTTCGCCGTCGCGTCGATCACTGCACTCGGTGCAATGTTTTGCGCGGGCTGTGGCGTGGTATCTAAAATTTGCGCCATGCGCGCGTAAGTCAGGTAGGGATTCTTCACTACCAGCGCGGCACTTTTCGCGAAAGGGAGATCGTCCTGGGTCATGACAACCGCAGACGCCTGGCACAAGCCTAAATGTTCACGGTATTTAGGATTAACCATGAACGTGATGTGACCTGTTTGTGCAGATTGCATGGACGCAACGCCGGTGATGACGATATCGCCATCACCGTGTAGTTCTGCATCCAACTGCTGCGCTAAATCAGCCAGTCGAATTGAAGGCATTACTTATTTAACCTGTTTCAGTACGTCAGCAGTGATGTCTTTTACATCGCTGCTGTTGTAAGCAACGGCGTTTGCGTCAACAACCAGATCGATGCTCTGGCTGCTGGCAACGGATTTCACAGCAGTCTGGATACGAGTAACCAGTTTACCGCGTTCTTCGTTGGAACGACGTGCGCGATCCTGCTCAAAAGCCTGCGCTTTCTGAGCAAAAGTCTGGCGCTGAGCCATCACGTCTTTTTCCAGCTTAGTGCGATCGCTGCCGGCTTTCATGGACTGCAGCTTTTTCATTTTAGCTTGCAGATCAGTTTCCATACGCTGCAGTTCGCTGGCACGGCCTTTGAACTCATTTTCCAGCGTGTTAGAAACACCGGTTTTCTGTGCTACCTGCTGAAACAGGCTGCCCATATTGACGATTGCAATTTTGTCAGCCGCCTGAGCAGAAGTTGCCAGTGCTAAACCGAGACCTGCCGCTAATAACCACTTTTTCACAATAAACTCCTTACCATCCCATTTGCACCGGAGGGTGCAGTTCTTTGCGTGGCCCGGCGATCTTATCGTGATCGCCTAAAGTCATCGCTACACTACCACTACATTCCTTTGTGGAGAACACTTACCAGGTTTTACCAATGTTAAACTGGAACTGTTCAGCCTTGTCTCCATCGTACTTTTTGAACGGCTGGGCGTAGGAGAACACCAACGGCCCCAATGGGGACATCCATTGTAATGCGATACCCGCAGACATACGGATATTGCTTGGATCACTATAGTCCGGATATCCAGAGTACTGACTAGAATCCCAGTTAGTATCCCAAACGGTACCCATATCCCAGAAGAAGGAGGTACGGACCGAGTTGGCATACTTGTCGCTAATGAACGGCGTCGGAGTGATGAGTTCCAGGCTGGCAACCGCCATAGCGTTCCCCCCAATTGCATCATCCGATTTACACAGGTCGGTTGCTCCGTCCTGAGTTGCACATTCATAATCGTAGTCCGGATCATAATCACTGGCCTGATGCGGGAAGTAAACCGCTTTCGGACCGATGGTATTGGACTGGAAGCCACGCACGGTGCTGGAACCACCGGCATAGAAGTTTTCATAGAACGGCATTTCTTTGCCGCCTAAACCATCACCGTAGCCCCAGCGAGTACGTCCCAGAACAACCCATTTGTGATCGTCGTCGATCGGCACATAGGTCGCCGTGTCTAACGTCACTTTATAGTATTCGTTATCCGATCCCGGAATGGTCACTTTACCGGTCAGGTTGACACGGGAACCATCCGTCGGGAAATAACCACGGTCGAGCTTGTTATAGGTCCAACCATAGTTAAACGTGAAGTCGTCCGTTTTGAAGCTGTTATCCTGATCAGAGGTGTTTGGATGTTCACCCATAGAGTAGAGATAACGCCACATCGCAACCTGCGGCTGCATGTTGGAGAGGGAGTTATGGACATAACCCAGACCTGCACGCAGCGAGTTATATTCGTTGATCGGGAAGCCCAATGTTACGTCTGTACCATAACTCTTGTTGGTATAGTCGGACAGGTCAGCGTCATCTGCCTGGAAGTCATTATAGAAGACACGACCGCCGAGGCTTACACCATCTACAGTGAAGTACGGGTTGGTTACCGACAATTCAGCATAGGTCTGGTAATCGTTTTTGGTCCCGTTGATACCAACAGCATAACCGGTACCTAACCAGTTATCCTGCTGCACGCCAGCCTGGAAGCTCACACCACTTTCAGTACCGTAACCAATACCAAAGTTGAAGCTACCGGTGTTGCGCTCTTTTACCTTGTAGACCACGTCAACCTGGTCCGGGCTACCCGGAACACGTTGGGTATCGGTATCAACCGTTTCAAAGAAGCCCAGACGATTCAGACGTTCTTTACCCTGATCGACCAGGTCGCTGCCTAACCAGGCACCTTCCATCTGGCGCATTTCTCGGCGCAGGACGGCATCTTTCGAGGTGTCGTTACCTTCAAAACGGATCTTACGTACGTAGAAACGGTTACCCGCATCAACGTTCACACGTAATTTAACGGTTTTGTCGGCGTCGTTGATTTCAGGCATCGACTGCACGCGCGGATAGGCATAACCGTAGCGACCGAGAAGTTTTTTAATGTCATCTTCCATTTTGGTCACTTTGGTGCCGTTATACAGCTCACCCGGCTCGATCTTAGTCAACTGTTCGATTTCCGCAGAGTGCCCGGCAAGGTTACCGCTCACTTCAACGCCAGAGAGTTTGTACTGATCGCCTTCGGTGATGTTTACCGTGACGTAGATACCTTTTTTATCTGGAGTCAGACTGACCTGGGTAGAGTCGATGTTGAAACGGGCATAACCGCGATCCAGATAGTAGCTGCGCAGGGTTTCAAGGTCGCCCGCCAGTTTCTGTTTCTGATATTTACGATCGCCTACCACGTTCCACCACGGCACTTCATCACGCAGTTGGAAATGAGAGATCAGTTCGTCGGTGGTGAAAGCATGATTACCAACAATGTTGATTTGCTGGATTTCAGCTGACACACCTTCCTGGAACACCAGTTTTAGGTCAACACGGTTACGCGGCAGTGGGGTCACGACAGCTTTTACGCTGGCGCTGTATTTACCGACGCTGTAGTAGAAGTCTTCCAGACCTTTCTCGATATCGGCAATGGTGGTGCGATCGAGGGATTCCCCCACTCGCACGCCAGAAGCCTCGAGGTTTTGCTTCAGCATGTCATCTTTCACCGATTTGTTACCGGAGAAAGTGATGCTGGCAATGGTCGGACGTTCTTTTACCTGAACCAGAAGGGTATCACCATCACGAAGGACGCGAACATCCTCAAAGTTGCCGGTAGCAAACAGAGCGCGAATGGTATTACTGATATCTTCATCATTAACCGTGTCGCCTGTGCGCACCGGCATACTGAGGAGGGCCGCACCAACGGCGACACGCTGAAGGCCTTCGAAATGAATGTCTTTCACTACGAACCCTTCAGCACCGTATACGGTGGCGCTGCTAAACAGCAGCGACGCTATGAGCAACTTTTTCATCGCCATCGTTATTATGCGTTCTTCCTAACTAACTCTCATAACCGAGAGAAATCATTGAAAAGTGCAAGCCCCATTAACAGCACCAGCAGAATCGAGCCAATGCGATAACAAAAGTCTTGAACCCGCTCGGATACCGGTCCGCCCTTGATCTTTTCGATCGCAAGGAACAGCAGATGCCCCCCGTCAAGTACGGGCAACGGAAACAGGTTAATTATCCCTAAGTTCACGCTAATAAGCGCAAGGAACGGCAGGTAATAAACAACCCCGAGTTCCGCTGTCATCCCAGCCCCCTTGGCGATAGAGATCGGCCCACTGAGGTTGTTCAGTTTCACATCACCGGTGATCAATTTTCCCAGCATACTGACCGTCAGCTTCATCAATTGCCACGTTTTGTCCGTGGCTTCAACGATGGCGTTGAACGGTCCATACTGGCGTACAACTTTATACTCATCTGGCAAAGGAATGACTTTCGGCTCAATGCCGGCAAAACCAATCGCTTTACCCTTACCCGGTTTGCTCTCCGGGATTAATGTCAAAGACAAGGGACTCCCCTGCCTTTCGATATCTAACGCTAACGGTTTATCCGGGTTATCCCGGACAAGCATCACAAACGTCAGCCATTGCGTTAATGGCTGACCATCGACTTTAACGATCCTGTCGCCTGCTTGCAAACCCGCCTTACTTGCCGCTGAGTTTGGTGACACATTTTCCAGTACAGGTTCAATTTGCGGCCCACGAGGGCGAATCCCCAAAGAAGATACCGGATCTTCCTTATCAGGCTCAAACGCCCAGTTTCGCAAATCAAGCTTTACATCTCGTCGTTGATCGCTGCCAAAAGGTGCCACCGTAAGGGTGGTGCTTTCGTCGCCGATTTTGTCAACCAGTTGTAAGCGCACGGCATCCCAATCAGGCGTTTCGATACCATCTACAGCTTTTAGTTCCGTGCCAGGTACAATTTGTGCTTGTGCGGCAATCGAGTTGGCTGATATTTCACCAACAACCGGGCGAACGCCGGGAACACCAATGATAAAAACCAGCCAGTAAGCAAAGATAGCAAAAATGAAGTTTGCAACCGGACCTGCGGCGATTATCGCTGCTCGCTGGCCAACAGTTTTATTGTTGAAGGCATGGTGGCGAAGTTCCGGAACAACCGGTTCTGCGCGCTCATCCAGCATTTTGACATAACCGCCCAGGGGGATCAGGGCGATGACATATTCGGTGCCGAGTTTGTCAGTGCGGCGCCAGAGCGCCTTACCAAAACCTATCGAGAAACGCTCAACGCGAACACCACAGCGCCGGGCAACCCAGAAATGACCAAATTCATGCACGGTGATAAGCACACCCAGTGCAACGATGAACGAAGCCAAATCCCAGAGAAAACTCAGCATAATACCTTCCGTTAAAGCGTCCTGAATACCAGCAACAACAGGCAAGCAAAGACCGGCACCGCAGCCGTCAGGCTATCAATACGATCTAAAATACCACCGTGTCCTGGAATTAAATGACCGCTGTCCTTAATTCCTGCTTCGCGCTTAAACATGCTCTCAGTTAAGTCGCCGAGCACAGAAGCTAACGCTGCGACAATGGAGCAAATGAGTAAGGTGACGGGGGCGACGTCGAGATTCGCCCACATACCGTAACCCCATGAGATTACTGCTGCGGTCGCGAGTCCGCCAATAAAACCTTGCCAGGTTTTACCCGGAGAAACCTTCGGCGCCAGCTTATGTTTGCCAAATAATTTGCCAAACATATATGCCCCTGAGTCAGCTCCCCAGACCAGGATCATGACATAGAGCAGCCATATCGCGCCACTGTAATGATTCTCGTCATAGTGCCACGCACGTAACGTCAGCATGCCCCAAAAGAAAGGCACAATGGTTAATACACCGAAAATAATGCGTAACGTTTTAGAGTTTCGCCAGATTGCCGCCGAACCGGGGTAAAATAGCACCAATAATAACGCAACACCCCACCAACCAAGCGAAGCCCAAAGTGAGACTTCAACCAGTGGTTGATGAATATTCCGATGATATTCCGGCAATAGAAAAAGCATCAGCGCCAGCAATAACCCGCACAGCACCGCCAGCCATACCCGCTGCGAGCGAGTGGTAAAACCGCTAAGCTGTCCCCATTCCCACGCCGCCAGCATACAAACTACCAGCGTAACAATGGCGAACCCCACCGGCGGCAACAAAAACAGCGCCGCGATGACTACGGGTATTAAAACAAAAGCAGATATCAGGCGATACTTCAGCAAAAGCGACCCCCATCAGGCTGTTTCATCACCGGGCTCGGTGCCGCCGAAACGACGCTCACGATTAGCAAAGGCATTTAACGCCCCTTCAAAGTCTTGTTCATCGAAATCGGGCCAAAGAACATCTGTAAAGTAAAGTTCGGCATAGGCAATTTGCCAAAGCAAAAAGTTACTAATGCGATGCTCCCCCCCAGTCCTAATTACTAAATCTACAGGGGCCAGTTCATGCATACAGACATGCTGGTTAAGCATCTCTTCATCTATCTGATCCGGTTGCAGGTTTCCTTGCTGCACCTTTTCAGCCAGTTGCCTGACTCCCTGGGCAATATCCCAACGTCCACCGTAGTTCGCCGCAATATTTAGCGTCAGACCGGTATTCCCGGCAGTTAACGCTTCAGATTTACGAATACGTTCTTGCAAACGCGAGTTAAAGCGACTGGTATCGCCAATAATACGCAGACGCACGTTATGTCGGTGCAGGCTTTTTACTTCGCTATCAAGCGCCCACACAAACAGTTCCATTAACGCACTGACTTCCTGCGCTGGTCGGTTCCAGTTTTCACTACTAAAGGCATACAGCGTTAACGCCTCAATACCGTTGTTGGCCGCAAAAGAGACAGCCCGGCGGACGGATTTTGCCCCGGCTTTATGCCCAAAGGCACGAATCTTCCCTTGCTTTTTTGCCCAGCGACCATTGCCGTCCATAATGATCGCAACATGGCGACAGCCATGTGCTGGCAATTTTTCGCTAAGTGGTTGAGTAGCAGACAACATCACGCGTTTTTTATTCCCTGATAGGGTTTACGGTACTCAGGAATACTGAAGCCTATACAAAAAAAAGCCGTGTAAAACCACGGCATATCTGACCTTACAAAGCCAACTACTGACGATCAGATGGCGCAGACTATATCACTGAAGCCCTACGCTAACAAATAGCACGACTCTCTGTAGCCGGATTATCCTCAGCTTGCGAGACGCATCACCTCTTTTCTGGCGACCTCACGCGCATCGGCATCAACAGACAACACATCGTCCACACATTGTGGTTCGCGCATATCCATTTTTTCCAGCACGGATAAATTCAACGCGGCGATATCCGTAAAGCGGATTTGTTGCGCAAGAAAGGCTGCAACAGTGATTTCGTTTGCGGCATTCAACGCGGTCGTCGCTGCCTGGCCCTGTTCGAACGCCTTCATCGCCAGTTTCAGGCATGGATAACGCTCATAATCCGGTGCGGCAAATGTCAACGCACTTAATTTGCAAAAATCGAGCGGCTTCACGCCAGAGTTCACGCGATTCGGCCATGCCATGGTGTGGGCAATTGGCGTACGCATGTCGGGTTCGCCCAATTGCGCCAGAACGCTGCCGTCCTGATAACGCACCATCGAGTGAATCACTGACTGCGGGTGAATCAGCACTTCCATCTGGCTGGCGCTGGCGTTAAACAACCAGCGAGCTTCAATGTATTCCAGACCTTTGTTCATCATGGTAGCCGAATCGACAGAAATTTTACGTCCCATCGACCAGTTCGGATGACGGCAAGCTTGATCGGGCGTCATTGTTGCCAAATCGCGCAATGGCGTCTCACGGAAAGGGCCACCAGACCCGGTAAGTAAAATGGACACCACGCCATTTTGCTCAAGGTCAGCGTATCCCAGATTATGCTGAATAGGTTGCGGTAAACTCTGAAAAATGGCGTTGTGTTCGCTATCGACCGGTAATAACTGTGCTTTACTCTGCTTTACTGCGTCCATAAACAGACGTCCGCAGGTGACCAGTGATTCTTTGTTTGCCAGCAAGATGGTTTTACCGGCGCGGATCGCTGCAAGGGTAGGTAACAGGCCAGCAGCGCCCACAATCGCCGCCATCACCTGATCAACATCTTCAAGCGCCGCCATATCGCAGGCAGCTTGTTGCCCGCTTAAGACTTCGGTGCGGCTACCCTGTTGCTGTAGCATCGTTTTAAGAAGTTTCGCACTCGCTTCATCGTCCATAACAGCATAGCGGGGAGAGAACTCCAGGCACTGTTCTACCATGCGAGTGACATTTTTGCCTGCCACCAGCGCAACTACGCGGAAGTGTTCGGGATTATGGCGCACCACGTCCAGCGTGCTGCAACCAATCGAGCCGGTCGAGCCCAGAATGGTGAGTTGCTTCATGAAACATCCAGAGTTGAGACAGAATAAAAAGCAAAACGCCGCCAGCCGATCCGCAAGGATCTACTGAGCGGCGTTTTTTGTCGTTCAAGAAATCAGAACTGCATCAGTTCTGCTTCTTTGTCTGCCAGCGCCGCTTCAATTTTCTTGATTGCAGCATCAGTCAGTTTCTGTACATCGTCCTGAGAACGGCGATCGTCGTCTTCGCTGATCTCTTTTTCTTTCAACAGTGCTTTCACTTTGTCGTTCGCATCACGACGCACGTTACGTACTGCAACACGCGCCTGTTCAGCTTCGCCACGAACGATTTTGGTCAGATCTTTACGACGCTCTTCCGTCAGCGGCGGCAGCGGAACACGAATGTCGCTACCCGCAGAGTTCGGGTTCAGGCCGAGATCGGACGCCATAATCGCTTTTTCAACGGCCGGAGACATTGAACGGTCAAACACGTTGATTTTCAGAGTACGGGAATCTTCTACCGTTACGCTTGCCAGCTGACGCAGCGGCGTTGGCGTGCCGTAATATTCCACGACAATGCCATCCAGCAGGCTGGGAGAAGCACGACCCGTGCGTATTTTGCTGATTTGGGTTTTGAACGCTTCAACGCATTTGTCCATGCGTACTTCAGCATCTTTTCTGATATCGCTAATCACGTTACGAATCCTTGAAAACTTGTCTCAGTCAGACCAGACAGTCACACACAGTGGAAGTGTGCTAAGTATAGCCCTGATTAAACATATTACGGGTAATTGTCTGGATTATTAGGCTATTTTATTTGCCATTTTGGCCCCGGGCAGTGCTCGCCATCCTCACATACTTATGTACGCTCCGGTTGCTGCGCACTGGCCGTGACCAGACTGCCTGCAACAATAACGCCTTATAACCAGACTTACGCCCCCGCGATACTTATGCGGAATCTTACCCTTATTTATCCATCACGGGAATTATTCCGTGATTAATGTTCCTTCTTTTTCACCCATTACCACACGGCGCAGTGCACCCGGTTTGTTCATGTTGAAAACACGAATCGGTAATTTGTGGTCACGAGCCAGCGTAAAGGCCGCCAGGTCCATGACTTTCAGCTCTTTTTCCAGCACTTCGCTGTAAGTCAGCTGCTCATACATAGTTGCAGTTGGATCTTTCGCTGGATCAGCGGTAAACACACCATCAACTTTGGTCGCTTTCAGCACCACATCGGCTTCAATTTCGATACCACGCAGGCAAGCTGCGGAGTCAGTGGTGAAGAATGGATTACCCGTACCGGCAGAGAGGATCACCACACGGTTGTTACGCAACAGGCTGATTGCTTCTGCCCAGCTGTAACTGTCGCACACGCCATTCAACGGAATAGCGGACATCAGACGAGCGTTCACATAGGCGCGGTGTAGTGCATCACGCATTGCCAGACCGTTCATTACGGTAGCCAGCATCCCCATGTGGTCGCCCACAACGCGGTTCATACCCGCTTTCGCCAGACCAGCGCCACGGAACAGGTTACCCCCACCAATCACCACACCAACCTGAATACCCAGTTCAACCAGCTCTTTGATTTCCTGAGCCATGCGATCCAGTATGCTTGCATCAATACCGAAGCCTTCCGTGCCCTGCAGAGCTTCGCCACTCAACTTAAGCAGAATGCGTTTATAGACGGGTTTTGCATTGGTAGCCATGTTTCTTTCCTGAGACTGTCAACGATTGAAATGAATTAATACTAGCGACATTGTACGTCGCTTTTCAGCGCAGCCCCATAAGGGTTAGCTGAATTTACAAGATGGGCGCAAAAAGAAGCCGCCCTCAGGCGGCTCCTTTTCGATAATTAAGACTGCTTGGACATCGCAGCAACTTCTGCTGCAAAGTCAGTCTCAACTTTCTCGATGCCTTCACCTACTTCGAAGCGGATGAAGCCAGTCACTTCAGCGTTATGCTCTTTCAGCAGCTGACCAACAGTTTTTGCCGGTTCCATAACGAACGGCTGACCGGTCAGAGAAACTTCGCCGGTGAATTTCTTCATGCGGCCTTCAACCATTTTCTCTGCGATTTCTTTCGGCTTACCAGACTGCATCGCGATGTCCAGCTGTACCTGGTATTCTTTCTCTACCACTTCAGCGGATACATCTTCTGGTTTGATGAATTCTGGTTTGCTTGCAGCAACGTGCATAGCGATGTGTTTAACCAGCTCTTCGTCAGCGCCTTTAGCAGCAACCAGAACGCCGATACGCGCACCGTGCTGATAAGAACCCAGAACGTCGCCTTCCAGTGCAGCAACGCGGCGAATGTTGATGTTTTCACCAATTTTCGCTACCAGCGCAACGCGTTCTTCTTCGAACTGTGCTTTCAGAACTTCAACGTCAGTGATTTTGCCAGCTACAGCTGCGTCCAGAACTTTGTCTGCGAACGCCTGGAAACCAGCGTCTTTCGCTACGAAGTCAGTCTGGCAGTTAACTTCCAGAATGATGCCGTAGTTGCCGTCGATTTTGGTTTTGATCACGCCGTCAGCAGCAACGTTGCCTGCTTTTTTCGCTGCTTTAATAGCACCGGACTTACGCATGTTTTCGATTGCCAGCTCGATGTCGCCGTTAGCTTCAGTCAGTGCTTTTTTGCAATCCATCATGCCTGCGCCAGTACGCTCACGCAGCTCTTTTACCAGGGATGCGGTAATTTCAGCCATTCTAAAATCCTCGGAGATGTGATCTGCCCGGCGTTAAACCGCACAGATATAAAAGTGAAAAAGGGGGCCATATGCAGGCCCCCTAACCAAACGTGTACTACCTGGTCTATAAGGGCTCTCCCCCTTCATATTTCGCGCCGCAGATGCGTTATCTTCGCTCGCTCATCCCGGTCACTTACTGATGTAAGCTCCCGGGAATTCTCGAGCTTGCCGCCTTTCTGCAACTCGAACTATTTTGGGGGAGTTATCAAGCCTTATTACTCAGCTTCTACGAAGCTTTCTTCCGCCTGGGAAGCCAGATCCTGAGAACGGCCTTCACGTACGGTTGCAGCAACAGCGCCCAGGTACAGGGTCACAGCACGGATTGCGTCGTCGTTACCCGGAATAACGAAGTCAACACCGTCCGGATCAGAGTTGGTATCAACGATAGCAAATACCGGAATACCCAGGTTGTTTGCTTCTTTGATAGCAATGTGTTCGTGGTCAGCATCGATTACAAACAGAGCGTCCGGCAGACCGCCCATGTCTTTGATACCGCCCAGGCTGTTTTCCAGTTTCTCCAGCTCACGAGTGCGCATCAGCGCTTCTTTCTTGGTCAGCTTTTCGAAAGTACCGTCCTGAGACTGAGTTTCCAGGTCTTTCAGACGTTTGATGGACTGACGAACGGTTTTCCAGTTAGTCAGCATACCGCCCAGCCAGCGATGGTTCACGAAGAACTGGTCGCAGCTCAGAGCAGCGTCTTTCACCGCTTCGCTTGCAGCGCGTTTAGTACCAACGAAAAGGATTTTACCTTTGCGAGAAGCAATCTTGTTCAGTTCAGCCAGAGCTTCGTTGAACATCGGTACAGTTTTCTCAAGGTTGATGATGTGAACTTTGTTACGCGCACCGAAGATGAACGGCTTCATTTTCGGGTTCCAGTAACGGGTCTGGTGACCGAAGTGAACACCAGCCTTGAGCATGTCGCGCATGGAAACAGTTGCCATGATTAAAACCTCTATATAAAAGTTGGGGTTATGCCTCCACGTATCCCATATTACCGACCCCAAAGGGCACCCCGGAATATGTGCCGATACGTGTGTGTTGTTACACAAAGTGAGATTGTCGCTTCCGTCCAGTCTGTGTATACGAAATGGATCGGAAGTCCGGCGCGCTTTATACCACAAATACGTCGCGGACACCAATAATTGTTGGCGCTGTGTACAGCACCAGACGATGAATTTTCTATTATAGAAAACGTTCAGTGGCACGTTTGGCGAAATTCAGAATGATTCTCAATTTGCCCGGGTGTGATACCATTGACAGCACTTACATATATATTGTCGGTATCACCGACGCTGATGGACAGAATTAATGGCTATCTCAATCAAGACCCCTGAAGATATCGAAAAAATGCGCGTCGCTGGCCGCCTGGCTGCCGAAGTGCTGGAGATGATCGAACCGTATGTTAAACCGGGCGTCAGCACCGGCGAGCTGGATCGCATCTGTAATGATTACATTGTTAATGAACAACACGCGGTTTCTGCCTGCCTCGGCTACCATGGTTATCCGAAATCTGTTTGCATCTCTATTAATGAAGTGGTGTGCCACGGTATTCCGGACGATGCCAAGCTGCTGAAAGATGGCGACATCGTTAACATCGATGTCACCGTTATTAAGGATGGTTTCCACGGCGACACCTCGAAAATGTTTATCGTCGGTAAGCCGACCATCATGGGCGAACGCCTGTGCCGCATCACACAAGAGAGCCTGTATCTGGCGCTGCGTATGGTGAAACCAGGCATCAATCTGCGCGAAATCGGTGCAGCGATTCAGAAATTTGTCGAAGCAGAAGGCTTCTCTGTCGTTCGTGAATATTGCGGGCACGGTATTGGTCGCGGCTTCCATGAAGAACCGCAGGTGCTGCACTATGACTCCCCTGAAACCAACGTCGTGCTGAAACCAGGGATGACATTTACTATCGAGCCAATGGTCAACGCGGGTAAAAAAGAGATCCGCACCATGAAAGATGGCTGGACGGTAAAAACCAAAGATCGCAGCTTGTCTGCACAATACGAGCATACTATTGTGGTGACTGATAACGGCTGCGAAATTCTGACGTTACGCAAGGATGACACCATCCCGGCGATAATCTCGCACGACGAATAAGAGGAAGACAAACGCAAAAATGCCTGATGCATCCTACCTTCTCCATTTGCAAGGAGTTGTAGGCTGGATAAGGCGTTCACGCCGCATCCGGCATGAACAAAGCGCACTTTGTCAACAATCTGAAGCCGGCGAATGCCGGCTTTTTTAATGTGATAATGTAATCTTATGGGTGGCGCACGATGAATACCCTTCCAGAACAGTACGCAAATACCGCTCTCCCCACCCTGCCCGGTCAACCGCAAAATCCATGCGCCTGGCCCCGTGATGAATTAACTGTCTGTGGGATAAAAGCCCATATTGATACCTTCCAGCGTTGGCTAGGTGATGCCTTTGATAGTGGGATTTCCGCTGAACAATTGATTGAAGCTCGCACCGAGTTTATCGACCAGCTCATGCAACGGTTATGGATTGAAGCAGGATTCAGCCAGATCGCCGATCTGGCGCTGGTTGCCGTCGGTGGTTATGGTCGTGGCGAGCTGCATCCGCTTTCAGACGTCGATTTACTGATCTTAAGCCGTAAAAAACTTCCGGACGATCAGGCGCAAAAAGTGGGCGAGCTGTTAACGCTGCTCTGGGATGTGAAGCTGGAAGTCGGTCATAGCGTGCGCACGCTTGAAGAGTGCATACTGGAAGGGTTATCGGATTTAACCGTCGCCACCAACCTGATCGAGTCCCGTTTGTTAATTGGCGATGTAGCGCTATTTCTCGAACTGCAAAAGCATATTTTCAGCGAAGGATTCTGGCCGTCCGATAAGTTTTACGCGGCGAAAGTTGAAGAACAAAACCAGCGCCACCAGCGTTATCACGGCACCAGCTACAATCTTGAACCAGACATCAAAAGCAGCCCCGGCGGCTTGCGCGATATCCACACTCTGCAATGGGTGGCCCGCCGCCATTTTGGCGCAACATCACTCGATGAAATGGTCGGATTTGGCTTCTTAACGTCTGCGGAACGTGCAGAGCTAAATGAGTGTTTGCATATTCTCTGGCGAATTCGCTTCGCCCTGCATTTGGTGGTCAACCGTTACGATAATCGCCTGTTATTTGATCGCCAGCTTAGCGTTGCCCAGCGTCTGAATTACGGTGGTGAAGGTAACGAGCCAGTCGAACAGATGATGAAGGATTATTTTCGCGTTACGCGCCGCGTTAGCGAACTTAACCATATGCTATTGCAACTGTTCGACGAGGCTATCCTCGCCCTTCCCGCCGACGAAAAACCACGTCCAATAGACGATGAATTTCAGCTACGCGGCACGCTTATCGATCTGCGCGATGAAACGCTGTTTATGCGCCAACCAGAAGCGATATTACGCATGTTCTATACCATGGTGCGCAACAGTGCGATCACCGGCATTTACTCCACCACACTGCGCCAGTTACGTCATGCCCGTCGCCATCTGCAACAACCGCTGTGCAATATTCCTGAAGCGCGAAAGCTATTTTTGAGCATTCTGCGTCACCCTGGTTCGGTGCGTCGTGGACTGTTACCGATGCATCGCCATAGCGTGCTCGGTGCCTATATGCCGCAATGGTCGCATATCGTCGGGCAGATGCAGTTTGACCTGTTCCACGCCTACACGGTGGATGAACATACTATTCGCGTGATGTTGAAACTGGAGAGTTTTGCCAGTGAAGAAACGCGCCAGCGCCATCCGTTGTGTGTGGATGTCTGGCCGCGATTGCCGTCACCTGAGCTTATCTTTATCGCCGCACTGTTTCACGATATCGCCAAAGGGCGTGGCGGCGACCACTCTATACTCGGCGCACAAGACGTATTGCATTTTGCCGAGCTCCACGGGCTGAACTCGCGCGAAACGCAACTGGTAGCCTGGCTGGTTCGCCAGCACTTGCTGATGTCGGTCACCGCCCAACGCCGCGATATTCAGGATCCGGAAGTCATCAAACAGTTTGCCGAAGAAGTGCAAACGGAAACCCGGCTGCGCTATCTGGTATGCCTGACAGTGGCCGATATTTGCGCCACCAACGAAACACTATGGAATAGCTGGAAGCAAAGCCTGCTGCGCGAACTCTATTTCGCCACCGAAAAACAGCTACGACGCGGGATGCAAAACACGCCGGATATGCGCGAACGGGTTCGCCATCACCAGCTTCAGGCGCTGGCGCTGCTGCGCATGGACAATATCGACGAAGAGGCGCTGCACCAGATTTGGTCGCGCTGTCGCGCTAACTATTTTGTCCGCCATAGCCCAAATCAACTGGCCTGGCATGCGCGCCATTTATTGCAGCATGATTTAAGCAAGCCGCTGGTATTGCTTAGTCCGCAAGCCACACGCGGCGGAACGGAGATATTTATCTGGAGCCCGGACCGCCCCTATCTGTTTGCCGCCGTCTGTGCCGAATTAGACCGCCGCAATTTAAGCGTTCACGACGCACAAATTTTCACCACTCGCGACGGTATGGCGATGGATACCTTCATCGTGCTGGAACCAGATGGCAGCCCGCTGTCCGCAGATCGCCATGAAGTCATTCGTTTTGGACTTGAGCAGGTACTGACGCAAAGTAGCTGGCAGCCACCACAGCCGCGTCGTCAACCGGCCAAACTACGTCACTTTACTGTTGAAACCGAAGTGACGTTTTTGCCTACCCATACCGACCGAAAATCATTCCTCGAACTGATCGCTCTCGACCAACCTGGACTACTGGCCCGAGTTGGGAAAATTTTTGCCGATCTGGGAATTTCGCTTCATGGCGCTCGAATTACAACCATTGGCGAGCGAGTAGAAGATTTATTCATAATCGCTACCGCTGATCGGCGCGCACTTAATAACGAGTTGCAGCAGGAAGTGCATCAGCGGTTGACAGAGGCCCTCAATCCAAACGATAAAGGGTGATGTGTTTACTGATATGAAAAGAGTTTAACAATGCAGCAGTTACAGAACATTATTGAAACCGCTTTTGAACGCCGTGCCGAGATCACACCAGCCAATGCAGACACCGTTACCCGCGAAGCGGTAAATCAGGTGATCGCCCTGCTGGATTCCGGCGCACTGCGTGTAGCGGAAAAAATTGACGGTCAGTGGGTGACGCATCAGTGGTTGAAAAAAGCGGTGCTGCTCTCTTTCCGTATTAATGATAATCAGGTGATCGAAGGGGCTGAAAGCCGCTACTTCGATAAAGTGCCGATGAAATTCGCTAACTACGATGAAGCACGTTTCCAGAAAGAAGGCTTCCGCGTCGTGCCACCAGCGGCAGTGCGTCAGGGCGCATTTATCGCCCGTAATACCGTGCTGATGCCATCTTACGTCAACATCGGCGCATACGTTGATGAAGGTACGATGGTTGATACCTGGGCGACCGTTGGTTCCTGTGCGCAAATCGGTAAAAACGTCCACCTGTCTGGCGGTGTAGGCATCGGCGGTGTACTGGAGCCGTTGCAGGCTAACCCGACCATTATTGAAGATAACTGCTTCATCGGCGCACGTTCTGAAGTCGTTGAGGGCGTGATTGTCGAAGAAGGTTCCGTCATTTCCATGGGCGTATACATCGGTCAGAGCACCCGTATTTACGACCGTGAAACCGGCGAAATCCATTACGGTCGCGTACCGGCAGGTTCTGTGGTGGTATCCGGCAACCTGCCGTCGAAAGATGGCAAATACAGCCTTTACTGTGCGGTTATCGTTAAGAAGGTTGACGCGAAAACTCGCGGTAAAGTTGGTATTAACGAACTGCTGCGTACCATCGACTAAAAGTATGCACACGGGCAGCATGATCCTGCCCGTTTGCTTTCTGGCTCAGATTAATTCGTCCTACTCATTCTTCCCCTTTTTTAAATACTTTTTCATCTTGTTTCGGACTGTCGTGTAATTCGCAAAACGAAGATAAATGTGCTAATCCATCCCCTGGAATATCGCCAGAATAAAGCAGGTAATTTTTTGATTTTTACGCCATGATAGAAGTCTGGAAAAAAGGCTTTCTGCGATCACAGTCGAGCCGGGCGGGCCAGGCCAAATGCTAAGATAAGCACAATTTACTGACTCATTTTGAGGTAACGCTATGTACGACAATCTGAAAAGTCTGGGTATTACCAATCCTGAAGAAATTGATCGTTACAGCCTCCGGCAGGAAGCCAACAACGATATTCTGAAAATCTATTTTCAGAAAGACAAAGGCGAGTTTTTCGCTAAAAGCGTGAAGTTTAAATATCCGCGTCAGCGCAAAACGGTCGTCGCCGATGGTGTGGGTCAGGGTTATAAAGAAGTGCAGGAGATCAGCCCGAATCTGCGTTATATCATTGATGAACTTGATCAAATCTGCCAGCGTGATCGTAGCGAAGTTGATCTTAAGCGTAAGATCCTCGACGACTTACGTCATCTGGAGTCAGTAGTAACCAATAAGATCAGCGAGATTGAAGCCGATCTGGAAAAACTGACGCGTAAATAATCCCAAACTGACGGTTAGCTCGGACAATCCCCTCTTCCCTTCGGGGTGAGGGGAACAAGCCAGCGCCGCCTCGACCTTAACGCGTAACCTACCGTTCTTCATCCAGTTGCAACGCAACATACAGCAGCAACCTGTCATCAAAATTGCCCAAATCCAGCCCGGTCAGTTCCGATATACGATTAAGCCTATACTCCAGGGTATTGCGATGGATAAACAGCGCCTTTGACGTTGCCAGCGGCTGCACATTATGGCGAAACCACGCTGCCAGCGTCCGCCGCAGCAAGCCATTATTATCCATCGCTTTTAGCCGTGCCAGAGGACGCGCCAGTTCGTTGGCTTGCCAGTCGCCACGTAAACTGTCGAGTAATACTGGCAGCATCAGATCCTGATAAAAATAGCAGCGACTTTCTGGCATACGCTGTTTACCCACTACCATCGTTGTTTTCGCCGTGCGATAAGAACGCGCAATACTGCCAGCGCCGGTAAAATAATTGCCCAGTGACACGCGAAAACGCAGCTGACCGTACTCCTTCATACGAGTAATAAGTTGCTCTACTCGCTTACGATGGTCTTCCGCATCCCAGCGCCCAAACGTATTCAACGCCGGTTTCAGCACTACCATTTCGGTTAGCGAGACTATCGCCACTAGATTATTGCGTTCCGGCGTGGTGAGTGCATTTTGCAGTTGCTGTAGTTCCGCCATCGCACTGTCCACGCCAAGTTGGCCGCTGTCGACCTCGACAATGGCTACCACGCGGGGTTGATTGAGATCGATACCCAGTCGTTGCGCCCATTCAGTTAACGCTGGCGTATTTTCTTCAGCCTGAATCAGGTGCATGACTAACTCTTCACGCAGTCGGCTATCCTGCGCCAGCAAGTGCATCAACCGCGACTGTTCCAGCATCATCTCCGCCGTCATACAGACCAGTTCACCATATTTGCGCAAATGCTCCGGTTCACCGGTCAGGCCGATAACGCCGACAATCTCGCCTTCCAGCCTTAACGGCAGGTTAATCCCCTGACGTACACCGTGCAGATGGCGCGCTACCGCATCATCGATATCGACCACCCGCCCTTGCGACAGTACCAGTAATGCACCTTCGTGCAATTCACCAATACGCTCACGATCGCCGCTGCCGATAATTCGCCCGCGAGCATCCATTACGTTGATATTGGTATCGATGATGCGCATAGTACGCGCCACGATATCCTGCGCCATTTTGGTATCAAGATGCCAGCCAGCCATAAGCCCTCCGTTGTGCACGGTTTAGCATAAGGAAGTACGCAACGCACAGCATTGTGCAAATGCACAAAGGACGGCGGAGAAATATGGAGTTGTGGAGGGGGTCACAAATTGAAAAGAGAACCCCTTCCCATTTGCAGGAAGGGGTTGAGGGAGATTACTGCATTAACAGGTAGATGGTGCTATCGCCGCGCTGAATGTTCAGCGCCAGCACTGACGGCTTGCTGTCGAGAACTTTACGCAGTTCAGCGATGTTTTTCACTGTCTGCTGGTTCGCGCCAATAATCACATCACCTTTTTTCAGGCCAATCTGCGCAGCCGGAGTACCGGTTTTCACGTTGTTCACGACCACGCCCTGATCTTTGCCTTTGTTGCTCATTTCAGCGCCTTCAATACCGTTGAAGATAGAGCTGGAATCAACTTGATTCTGGCTGCTCTGCTGCAGTTCCAGATTCACGTTGACCTGCTTACCATCGCGCAGCAAGCCCAGGGTCAGTTTGCTGCCCACCGGCATAGTACCCACCTGAGCACGCAGTGCGGCAAAGCTGCTGATCGGCTTACCGTTCAGTGAGGTGATCACATCACCCGCTTTAATACCCGCTTTTGCAGCGGAGGAATTCGGCAGAACCTGACTTACGAAAGCGCCACGCTGGGCGTCAACTTTCATCGCTTTCGCCAGTTCAGAGTTCAGCTCAGTACCCATAATGCCCAACTCACCGCGTTTCACCTGGCCGTATTCCACCATCTGTGAGGTCAGGTTTTTCACCATGTTGCTCGGGATAGCAAAACCGATACCGATGTTACCGCCGTCTGGTGCAAGGATCGCGGTGTTAATACCGATCAGTTCACCGTTCAGGTTAACCAGCGCACCACCGGAGTTACCACGGTTGATTGCTGCGTCCGTCTGGATGAAGTTTTCGTAGTTTTCGGCGTTCAGACCGCTACGCCCCAGGGCAGAGACGATACCGGAAGTTACCGTCTCGCCCAGACCAAACGGGTTACCGATAGCGACGGTGTAATCACCCACGCGCAGCGCATCGGAATCCGCCATCTTAATCGCGGTCAGGTTTTTCGGGTTCTGGATCTGGATCAGCGCGATATCAGAGCGCGGATCTTTGCCGACCATCTTCGCGTCGAACTTACGGCCATCGCTCAGTTGAACTTTAATGACCGTCGCGTTATCGACAACGTGGTTGTTAGTCACGACATAGCCTTTATCGGCATCAATGATGACGCCAGAACCCAGCGCCATGAATTTTTGTTGCTGGCCACCGCCGTTACCACCTTGTCCACCGCCCTGACAGAACGGGGAGCTCTGGAACGGAGAACCTTCCTGGCAGAACGGGGAATCATCACCGAAGAACTGCTGGAAATTACGCGGCATACGCGGCGTATTAACGGTTGTGCTACCTTCTACGTTAATGCTGACCACTGAAGGCATCACCTTTTCGAGCATCGGTGCAAGGCTTGGCATCTGCTGGGCTGTCGTTGCTGAAGAAGTCTCAGCCGCCGTTGCAGAGAGCGGAGATAACGCCAAACCTAAACTCAGAGCCAGTGCACTCAGTGCTAATGTGGTTTTTTTCATGTATTTCAGTCTCGATTAACAGATAACGCAAAATTGCTGTGTTCTTCAGATTCGTTTTATAGCGCGAAGTTCCGAACTAAAGTTTCTGCAAAAAGTAAAAATTTATTGTCCGTCTTTACAAAAGCCTGGTTATTGTTCTACGGCCATCAGACGGCGGTATTCATCCCACGCATAAAGGTCTGTCATACCGCTGATATAATCCTGTAACAGCCGGCAGCGGTAATAATATTCCCATAGCGGGAACTCAGGTGAATCTGACGATAATTTACTGACAGCCTCAACATAGGCCAACCGATGACGCGTTGAGAGCTTATGGAATAAACGCGTTTCAATAGGGAAACGTTTCACACGTTCTTTTTCAACAAGTTCGGTAAAGTCTGATAACGACATGTTTAACAACGGTCGATATATCTCTAATAAACCGCTAATCACCCGGTAGCCCTGCAATTCAAGCTGCTCGACATCTGGATGGCTAAACACATGTTTTACAGCGACATTTTTATATAACTTCAGCAACTGGCTACATTCGCTGGCATCCTCTAACAGTGCATGATTAAAGGTTCCGGCAAAAATTGCAGGTAAGTTATCAATAAATCGTTGTGCCGCATACGGCACCAGTTTATTTAAGGTATTTACGCGTAAATACATAAAAAACTGATCTTCCGTGCTACGACTTAAGCTATTTGAGCGCGATTTTTCCCAGGCATTTTCTACCACCTGCGCAAACAGAGAACCGTTCTCATGCTGGCCCCACGCTTCATGCAGATGATGATAAAGCTGTTCAACGGTAAATATTCTTTTTTCTACCGCATCTTCAAGATCAGCCACACAATAAGATATATCGTCGGCCGCTTCCATAATCCACGTTAATGGGAAGCGACTGTAAAGTGCTAAATTAAGTTCTTTACGTAAACGCGCAATATAGAATTCTTCAGAAAGGTAGTAGCCCGGCTTTTTCATTAAATAATCGTGAGTCTCGGGCGTTTCGCCACGCCACCACGCCGGACGGGTATATTTTAAAATACCGCCTACCTGGGCCCAGGTAAGATTCATCCGCATCAATGTATGCACCAGACGAATACCCTGTGCGTTACCTTCAAAATGACATAAGTCCTGACGAATTTTTCGCCGCAGCTCGTTGAGCGGCTCCT
This sequence comes from Escherichia sp. E14V7, assembly GCF_004212225.1. Taxonomy (NCBI): domain Bacteria; kingdom Pseudomonadati; phylum Pseudomonadota; class Gammaproteobacteria; order Enterobacterales; family Enterobacteriaceae; genus Escherichia; species Escherichia sp. E14V7. Next base: position 210,376 of record NZ_RHJJ01000007.1, on the reverse strand, counting down.
CCCCTTCCCTCAATCGCAACGCTGCCACGCTACAGCGATCGTCGGTTAATGGCTGACTTTCGGCATCCGCCGGGTACAAGCGCTGACGGAACCAGTCATTAATGGCTGCCTCGCCGAAATGACCAAACGGCGGATTTCCTATGTCATGCATCAGGCACGACATTTCGACAATGCTTTCAAACGGCCCGGTCAACTCGTCCAGACCGTAAGCCTCCAGCAATTTAAGCTCTTTCAGGCGGCTTAAAATCTCTTTAGCGATATAACGCCCCACCTGCTGAACTTCCATAGAATGGGTAAGACGCGTGCGCACGGCAGCATTGCGCTCAAGTGGGAAGACCTGGGTCTTTTGTTGCAGACGGCGAATCGCCGGGGAGTTGATAATACGCCCGCGATCACTCTCGAAGATCCGCAGGATCTCATGTTCAGTTTTAACGCCCTGCGGTGAACGATAACGACGATGCCAGTTTATTTTATTTCGGAAATCAATCTGTGCCATGTCCTCTCCCGCGTGAGAAATACGCTTCCCCTCAAGCGCATGATAAACTATGCCTTCAAATCGAGCTTATCGCGAGTAAATCTATGAAAATCGGCATCATTGGTGCAATGGAAGAAGAAGTTACGCTGCTGCGTGACAAAATCGAAAACCGTCAAACTATCAGCCTGGGCGGTTGCGAAATCTATACCGGCCAACTGAACGGAACCGAGGTTGCGCTTCTGAAATCAGGCATTGGTAAAGTCGCAGCAGCGCTGGGTGCAACTCTGCTGCTGGAACACTGCAAGCCTGATGTGATTATTAACACCGGTTCCGCGGGTGGCCTGGCGCCAACGCTGAAAGTGGGCGATATCGTTGTCTCGGACGAAGCACGTTATCACGACGCGGATGTCACGGCGTTTGGCTATGAATACGGTCAATTGCCTGGCTGCCCTGCAGGCTTCAAAGCTGACGATAAACTGATCGCTGCCGCCGAGTCCTGCATTGCCGAACTGAATCTTAACGCTGTACGTGGCCTGATTGTTAGCGGCGACGCTTTCATCAACGGCTCTGTTGGTCTGGCGAAAATCCGCCACAATTTCCCGCAGGCCATTGCAGTAGAAATGGAAGCGACGGCTATCGCTCACGTTTGCCACAATTTTAACGTTCCGTTTGTGGTGGTGCGCGCCATCTCTGACGTCGCCGATCAACAGTCTCACCTTAGCTTCGACGAGTTCCTGGCCGTTGCTGCCAAACAGTCCAGCCTGATGGTTGAGTCACTGGTGCAGAAACTGGCTCATGGCTAAGTCACTATTCAGGGCGCTGGTCGCCCTGTCTTTTCTTGCGCCACTGTGGCTCAACGCCGCGCCGCGTGTCATCACTCTTTCCCCCGCTAACACCGAACTCGCATTTGCCGCCGGGATCACGCCGGTAGCGGTCAGCAGTTATTCCGACTATCCGCCAGAAGCACAGAAAATAGAGCAGGTTTCCACCTGGCAAGGGATGAATCTGGAACGTATTGTGGCGCTAAAACCCGATCTGGTCGTAGCCTGGCGCGGGGGTAACGCCGAGCGACAAGTTGACCAGCTTGCTTCGCTGGGAATAAAAGTGATGTGGGTCGATGCGACAAGCATTGAACAAATTGCCGATGCGTTACGTCAACTGGCCCCGTGGAGTCCGCAACCTGACAAGGCCGAGAAAGCCGCGCAAACCTTGCTGGAACAGTATGCGCAACTCAAAGCTAAATTCGCCGACAAACCTAAAAAACGTGTTTTCTTACAATTCGGCATTAATCCGCCCTTCACCAGCGGAAAAGAGTCGATTCAGAACCAGGTACTGGAAGTTTGCGGTGGAGAAAACATCTTTAAAAACAGCCATGTTCCCTGGCCACAGGTGAGCCGCGAACAGGTATTAGCACGCGCGCCACAGGCAATTGTCATCACTGGCGGATCGGACCAAACTCCTAAAATCGAGCAATACTGGGGTGAACAGCTCAAAATTCCCATTATTCCTCTCACAAGTGACTGGTTTGAACGTGCAAGCCCACGTATTATCCTCGCTGCACAACAACTCTGTAATGCGCTTTCACAAGTGGATTAGCGCCTGACCTTTTCAGGTGCTCAGTGGGGATTGAACAATGCTCGTCTATTGGCTGGATATAGTCGGCACAGCGGTATTTGCCATCTCCGGCGTTTTACTTGCCGGAAAATTGCGTATGGACCCTTTTGGCGTCCTGGTATTAGGCGTGGTTACCGCAGTAGGCGGTGGAACCATTCGTGACATGGCGCTGGATCACGGTCCGGTATTTTGGGTGAAAGACCCTACCGATCTGGTCGTTGCAATGGTAACCAGCATGCTGACGATCGTCCTGGTACGCCAGCCAAGACGCTTGCCGAAATGGATGCTGCCGGTGCTGGATGCTGTTGGGTTGGCAGTATTTGTTGGCATTGGCGTCAACAAAGCCTTTAATGCGGATGCGGGTCCATTGATTGCGGTATGTATGGGTGTTATTACGGGCGTTGGCGGCGGGATCATTCGCGATGTGCTGGCGCGCGAAATCCCCATGATTTTACGTACAGAAATCTACGCAACAGCCTGTATTATCGGCGGTATTGTCCACGCTACGGCTTATTATACGTTTTCCGTCCCGTTAGAAACGGCCAGTATGATGGGGATGGTGGTAACGCTATTGATTCGACTGGCAGCTATCCGTTGGCATCTTAAACTGCCGACGTTTGCGCTGGATGAGAATGGGCGTTAAAGAGAGTAGATGTGCCGGATAGTTTATCCGGCACATTAACAGCAGATTAGATGCTGAAGGAAGAACCGCAACCGCAGGTGCTTTTCGCGTTCGGGTTGGTCACGATGAAACGCGAACCTTCCAGTCCTTCAGTATAATCAACGGAACCACCAACCAGATATTGCAGGCTCATTGGGTCAACCACCAGGCCTACGCCCTGTTTTTCAATGGTCATATCGCCTTCGTTCACCTGATCATCAAAGGTGAAACCATACTGGAAGCCGCTGCAACCGCCACCGGTGATATACACGCGTAATTTCAGATTCGGGTTATCTTCGTCAGCGATCAGGCTTTTAACTTTGTTGGCTGCTGCGTCAGTAAACTCCAGCGGCAGTGCTACGTCATCACTCATATTTTGCTCCAAACGACATCGGCAATTGGGCAAATTCTAACCCAATAATAATCGCCATTATCTAATACCCTGGTATTTCGTTCAAGTATTCTCGCTGGCGACAGCGGCCTTGCTTCGCGCCAGTTGCTCCGCTTCCTGTTTTGCCAGCGTGCGCGCAAGAATCGCCGAGTATAGCGGTTTTCCGCCGGTAAATTGTGCTAATAGTGTTGCGCCAAGACCGGTAATAATCATTGGCAAAATGAGCTGATAGTTATCTGTCATCTCTAATACCAGAATGATCCCCGTTAACGGCGCACGAATGGATGCCGCCAGTAACGCGCCCATTCCGGCAATAGCAAAGGTGCCTGCTTCAAGGTGATATTGCGGAAACAGTTCAACGGCAACCATCCCGAACGCGGTTCCCAGCACGGTACCCAGCGCCAGCATCGGGGCAAAAATACCGCCCGGCGCGCCGGAAGAGAAACAGAGTAAGGTGGTGATGACCCGCGCGACAAAGATAAACACCAGCATTCCCATGCTGAAGTTCCCCGCCGTGGCGATAGGAATCAGGTTAAAACCACCGCCTGAGGTTTCAGGAGCGACAAAACCCAGCAGCCCACACAAACCACCAATCGCACCGCCCATCAGTACCCATTTGGTTATATTGCCGCCGTGTACGCGGTGTAGTAAATCCTGCATCCCCAGCACCCATTTATTAAAAATAGGGCCGAAAATGCCAAAAATAATACCGAGGATCAGATAAAGCCACAGCGTATTAAGCGGGGCGTCAGAAAGTTTACCGACATCAATAAGTGCAACTTCGTGGTTAAATACCCGGTACATAATGGTCGACATAATGACGCCAATAAATACCGCTTTAATCGAAATTAGCGTATAGCGAAACTGCGGACGCATCTCTTCAATAATAAAAAGAATCCCCGCCAGCGGCGCGTTAAAAGCCGCCGCCAGACCTGCCGCCGCACCGGTTGCCAGTAACGTATGGCGAGCTTCGTCACCTTTCATGCGGAAAATATCAAGCACCATCCGGCCAATATTACCGCCAATCTGCACGGTTGGCCCTTCGCGCCCCAGTACCATACCGCCGCCCAGCGTCCCCAGGCCACCAAAGAATTTCACTGGCAATACACGCCACCAGCGAACGGGACGTTGATCTTCCAGCGCCCCTTCAATTTCCGGGATACCCGAACCACCCGCTTCCGGCGCGTATTTGCGCACCAAGAAATAACCGAACATCGCCAGCACTGCCGAACAGAGAAAAGCAACGGTTAACAGAAGTGGATAATTATCGGCAGTATGTACCAGCGCGCCCATTCGTTGGTTCTGCAACCAGGCGACACCTTTGTCAAAAGCAACCGCTGCCAGCCCGACAAGGGTACCGACGACCGCCGCCATAAACAAAATAGCTAATGGCGTTTTATCACGCTCAAGAAGCTGGCGAATGAGTTGTCTGCGTCGCAGACGCGCAGCCTGCGGTATTTCATAAGAGGGAGTATCAGTTTTCATCCAATGATCACATATTGGTCATACAAATAAGATGACGGCATTTTACTCGTACATTCAATGAAAATCCTTTGCAAAGCGTAATGTTTCAAATGCACAAAACTTTTATACTCTACGAAGTCAAAGTTGCAGCAGTAAAAGCAACTTGTTGACGAGTATTTAACTTGTTATGAATAACCTAGAATAGCAGCCATTCACTTTTTCTACGAATCAGGAACCCCTCCATGAGTAAGTCTGAAAATCTTTACAGCGCAGCGCGTGAGCTGATCCCTGGCGGTGTGAACTCTCCTGTTCGCGCCTTTACTGGCGTGGGCGGCACTCCACTGTTTATCGAAAAAGCGGACGGCGCTTATCTGTATGATGTTGATGGCAAAGCGTATATCGATTATGTCGGTTCCTGGGGGCCGATGGTGCTGGGCCATAACCATCCGGCGATCCGTAACGCAGTGATTGAAGCCGCCGAGCGCGGTCTGAGCTTTGGTGCGCCGACCGAAATGGAAGTGAAAATGGCGCAACTGGTGACCGAACTGGTGCCAACGATGGATATGGTGCGCATGGTGAACTCCGGCACCGAAGCGACAATGAGCGCCATCCGCCTGGCCCGTGGTTTTACTGGCCGTGACAAGATCATCAAATTCGAAGGTTGCTACCACGGTCATGCTGACTGCCTGCTGGTGAAAGCCGGTTCTGGCGCACTCACTTTAGGGCAGCCAAACTCACCGGGCGTTCCGGCAGATTTCGCCAAACATACCTTAACCTGTACTTATAACGATCTGGCCTCTGTACGCGCCGCGTTCGAACAGTACCCGCAAGAGATTGCCTGTATTATCGTCGAGCCGGTGGCAGGCAATATGAACTGTGTTCCACCGCTGCCAGAGTTCCTGCCAGGTCTGCGCGCGCTGTGCGACGAATTTGGCGCGTTGCTGATCATCGATGAAGTGATGACCGGTTTCCGCGTAGCGCTAGCTGGCGCACAGGATTATTACGGCGTGGTGCCAGATCTCACCTGTCTGGGCAAAATCATCGGTGGTGGAATGCCGGTAGGTGCCTTCGGCGGTCGTCGTGATGTGATGGATGCGCTGGCTCCGACGGGTCCGGTGTATCAGGCGGGTACGCTTTCCGGTAACCCGATTGCGATGGCCGCCGGTTTCGCCTGTCTGAATGAAGTCGCGCAGCCGGGCGTTCACGAGACACTGGATGAGCTGACAACACGTCTGGCAGAAGGTCTGCTGGAAGCGGCGGAAGAAGCGGGAATTCCGCTGGTCGTTAACCACGTTGGCGGCATGTTCGGTATTTTCTTTACCGACGCCGAGTCCGTGACATGCTACCAGGATGTGATGTCCTGTGACGTGGAACGCTTTAAGCGTTTCTTCCATATGATGCTGGACGAAGGTGTTTACCTGGCACCGTCAGCGTTTGAAGCGGGCTTTATGTCTGTGGCGCACAGCATGGAAGATATCAATAACACCATCGATGCTGCACGTCGGGTGTTTGCGAAGTTGTGATCCAACATTGTTTGTCGGATGCGGCGTGAACGCCTTATCCGACCTGGAGATCAGGACCGTTTGTAGGCCCGATAAGGCGCACCAGCGTCGCATCGGGCATCGGTTGTCGGATGCGGCGTGAACGCCTTATCCGACCTACGGTTCGGGGCCGTTTGTAGGCCCGATAAGACGCGCCAGCGTTGCATCGGGCATGGTTTGTCGGATGCGGCGTGAACGCCTTATCCGACCTGGAGTTCAGGGCCGTTTGTAGGCCCGATAAGACGCGCCAGCGTCGCATCGGGCATGGTTTGTCGGATGCGGCGTGAACGCCTTATCCGACCTGGAGTTCAGGGCCGTTTGTAGGCCCGATAAGACGCGTCAGCGTCGCATCGGGCATTGTTTGCCGGATGCGGCGTAAACGCCTTATCCAGCCTGGAGTGCAGGGCCGTTTGTAGGCCCGATAAGACGCGCCAGCGTCGCATCGGGCATTGTTTGCCGAATGCGGCGTGAACGCCTTATCCGACCTGGAGTTCAGCGCCGTTATATGGAAAAATTAACGGCTCTGCTTTCTCAGCAAATAAATAAAATACGGTGCGCCGATAAACGTCGACAGCAGACCCGCCGGGATCTGGAATGGAAACAGCACCATCCGTCCACACCAGTCAGCGAACACCAGCAGTAATCCCCCCACCAGCGCTGAAATCACGATGTGCGGCATCGTCCGTCGAAAGCCCATCATCCGCGCGATATGCGGTGCCATCAGACCAACAAAACTCAACGGCCCGATGGTCATTGTCGCGGTCGCCGTCAGGCAAGCCGCTAACAGCAGCAGCGCAATTCGCGTCGGCGCCAGCGCCATCCCCACGGCTCGCGCGGTATCACCGCCCAGCGGTAAAATGGTCAGCCAGCGGCGACACAGCGGGGTAATCGCCAGCAAAATCACCATCACAATTCCGGTACGCCATACCTGCGCATCTGTCGCGTTGTAGGTCGAACCGGAAATCCAGGTCAACACTTGCGCCATTCGCGGGTCACCGCTCGCCTGCAACATCATCAAAAGCATGGTGAACGCGGTACTTAACGCCATCCCCGCCAGTAACATACGGTGTGGGGAAAATCCACCGCGTCCGGCGGCGATCATAATGATCAACAGCGTCACCGCCGCGCCGAGACTTCCCGCGGGTAACAGCCAGCCAAAGGCATTACCCGGCACCAGAAACAACATCAACACCACGCCAAACGCCGCGCCAGAGCTAATCCCCAGCACTTCCGGGCTTGCCATCGGGTTTCCGGTCAGCCGCTGAATAATACAGCCCGCCACCGCCAGCATGACGCCCGCAAACAACGCCGCCATAATTCGCGGCCAGCGCCAGGGCATCAAATCCTCGAGCAACGCCCCGCTCGCCCACGTCCAGCCGTGCGCATCACGACCAAACGACAGCGCCACCACCACAGCCATCAACAGCAGCACGCCGCCCGCGAGGGCAAACGCCAGCACATGTTGGCGTTCAGTCGCGACACGATCGTTGACCTTCATATCCGGCGCGCTAATGCTGCGTAAACGCGGCAGCAGCCACAGTAGCAGCGGGGCACCGATGAGCGCAGTGACCGAACCGGTAGAAACTTCCATCCACACGCGAGTCAGCCAGAGGATGATTTGATCAGAAAGCCACAGAATTAACGCACCAATCAGCGACGCCAGCATCAACCGTGGCAGCAGACGCCGCGCGCCCAGCATTTTCGCCAGCAACGGCGCGAACAACCCGATAAAGCCGATAATCCCCACCGCGTTCACCAGCAACGCACTGATGACAATCGCCAGCGACAGCGCAGCCAGACGCGCCAGCGACAAGGCCAGCCCGAGATTGCGCGCCACGCCATCATCAAGCCCCATCAGGGTTAACGGGCGAAGTAGCAGTAACGTCAGCATCACGCCGCCCAGCAGCTGCGGCCATAAACGCTCAACGCCGCCCCAGTCGGTTTGCGTCAGCGTTCCGGTGCTCCACAGGAACATGCTTTGCAACTGGTCGTGATGGAAGATGACCAGTAACTGATTGATTGCCCCGCAATAAAGGCTCACCACCAGCCCCGCGAGGATCAGCGTTACCGGCGAAAGCCGTTTCCCCCACGCGACGCCAAAAACGATTAAGCCAACGACACAAGCACCCGCCAGCGCAGCAAACTGGCTCGTCATCGCACCAGGGATCGCCCAGAGCGTAGTGACGGTAATCCCCAGTTGCGCGCCTGTAGCAACGCCCAACGTCGTCGGTTCCGCCAGCGGGTTACGCAGCACTTGCTGAAACAGCACGCCCACCAGCCCCAGGCCCGCGCCCACCAGCAGCGAAATCGCCAGACGCGGCAGCAAGCTGTAGTGAAAAATCATCTGCTCGATGACATCGATATCCGGCGACCAGGCAGCCTGCGCCCATTGGCTACGCGGCAGCGCCTGCGAAAAGTTCATCCAGGTCAGCGCCGTAGCGACAATCACCAGCAGCGCCAGCAATAACGCCGGGAAAAGCGCAATTCGTTTACTCACGCTTTACCTCCGATGGCGTTATCCAGAATACGCACAAAGTGCATTGCCGAAAGCGTCGCGCCATAAAACCAGACTGCGGGTACGCGCTGAAAACGTCCGGCGCGGACAAACGGCATGGCCTGCCACAGCGGGGTTGCCATTAGCGCGTCCATCTCCTTGCTGTTGTCATGATCAAAACAGAGCACATCAACATCTTTATACGCCGCCAGACGATCGATACTGACGGCAGTACTGCCCCAGAAGTTGGTTTCCCCTTGCCAGGCATTTGGGATGCCGTATTCATCGAGAATTTCCTGGAACAGGCTGTTTGGACCGAAGACCAGCATATGGCGCGGATCAAGAAGCGACGTCAGCAATAACGGGCGCGCTCCACGCTTCACAAAGCGGGGTTTCATGCTTCGGATAAAGTCTTCATATTGCGCTAAATGCGTTTCTGCTGCGCTTTGCAGATTAAGTAAATCCGCCATTTCCGTCAGCGATTTACGCGCCATCACCAGCGGCTGTTTTCCGTCGCTGAAGTTAAATCCGCGTCCCGGCGCAATGCGTGCCAGCATTTCTGGCGAAGGGCCATATCCCGCCGACCAGACCATAAACGATGGTTTCATTTCGGTCAGCAGTTCAAGGTTAGGTTCTGTGCGCAAACCAACGTCAATCACCGATTCAGGTAATGGTGGTTCGCTGACCCACAGGCGATAGTTGATGGTGTCCGCCACGCCGTAAGGTACGATGCCGAGCGCCAGCAGTAATTCCACCGGCAGCCACTCCAGCGCCACAACGCGATGTGGATCAATAGCCGCCGCACGGGCGGTATTCATCTGCCATAGCAACGGAGAAAGCGCCATCGCCGTTAACAGTCGGCGGCGCGAAATAAGAGGTAAACCGCTCATCAATAAACAAAACTCACAGGTGCAGCACCCGCCGGATGCGGCAAAATCCCCATCGGGATGCCATAAATCATTTCGAGGGTTTCGCCGCGCATAATTTCCGCAGGCGTTCCCTGAGCAATCATTTCACCACCGCGCAGGGCGACCAGATAATCACAATAGCGCGCCGCCATATTGATATCGTGCAGCACAGCAATGACCGTCAGACCACGTTCCTGACTTAAACGATGCACCAGCGCCAGCACGTCAACCTGGTGGGCGATATCCAGCGCCGAGGTCGGTTCATCCAGCAGCAGGCAACGGCTATCCTGCGCCACCAGCATGGCGATCCACGCCCGCTGACGTTCGCCGCCAGAGAGACTATCGACCAGCCGATGCGCCAGCGGTTTTAAGCCAACCAGCGAAATCGCCTCTTCGACCTTTTCGCGATCAGCCGCGCCAAAGCGCCCCAGCGCGCCATGCCACGGGTAACGACCAATCGCCACCAGTTCACGCACGGTCATCCCTTCTGCCGGAGGAAGCTGCTGCGGCAAATAAGCCACTTTGCGGGCAAACGCTTTGCTGCTCCAGCTTTCCAGCGGCTGAGCATCAAGAAGAATCTCCCCTTCCGACGGTGGCTGATGACGGCCAAGCATTTTGAGCAGAGTGGATTTACCAGAACCGTTGTGACCAATCAGACCGGTCACTTTCCCGGCAGGAAAGGTTAACGACAGCGGATGCAAAAGCGTGCGCCCTGGCACACGAAAGGAGATATTACGCAGTGCAAAAGTGGTATCGGAATGATTCGTGTATTCCTGCATAACAGCCAACTTGTGAAGCGGGCACGGAAATCCGTGCCCCAAAGAGAAAATTAGAAACGGAAGGTTGCGGTTGCAACGACCTGACGTTCTGCGCCCCAGAAGCAGCCATAGGTGTTAAAGCAGCTGGCGACGTATTCACGATCGAACAGGTTGTTGACATGCAGCGCCACGTTGGAGCCAGCCATACCGACTCGCGCCAGATCATAACGCACTAACGCATCCACGACCGTATAACTTCCCACTTTAAAGGAGTTCGCCGGATCGCCGTAGCTGGAGCCAGTATAACGACCGCCAGTACCCAGCGTCAGACCTGAAAGTGGACCGTCAAAGAAGGTGTAATCAGCCCACAGAGAAGCCATGTGTTTTGGCACCTGCGCAGGTGTATTGCCTTTATAGGTAGTATCGGTGGTGTATTCCGCATCGGTGTAAGTATAAGAACCGACTACGTTAACACTCGCCGACAGCGCCGCTTTTGCTTCGATCTCTACGCCACGCGCACGGATCTCGCCACCTTCAACCGAGAAGAAGGAACCCTCAGGATCCGCCATCAGGTTGTTGGTTTTGGTGAGATTATACAGCGCGCCAGTCACCACAATTGGGCGATCTTCCGGTACGTATTTCACGCCGACTTCGTACTGCTTACCTTTAGACGGTGCGAAAATATTACCATCCTTCCCGACCTGTGAAGAAGGTTCAAACGATTCGCTATAGCTGAAGTACGGTGTTACGCCGTTATCAAACAGGTAGTTAACGCCACCACGCCAGGTGAACTGTTTGTCATCACGCTTGTCTGTCGTTCCCGCTACGCGGTTAAGAGATTCTTGATCTGCCCAGTCGTAACGACCGCCCAGAGTGACCAGCACTTTATCCCACTGCGCCTGATCCTGAACGTAAATACCCGTTTGCTTCTGCTTATTCAGAATACGGTACGGACCGGAGTTTGCCGGATCTTTCGCATTGAAATCGAAATCGGTATTCACCGGATTGTACAGATCGAGCAGTGGCACAGAGTCGTCGTAACCAAACCAGGCGTTGATGTCATTACGCATACGCATAAAGTCGACACCGGTCAGCAGGGTATGGTCGATATCGCCAGTGGCGAATTTGCTTTGCAACTGGGTATCAACAGAGAAGTTTTGCAGCTTCTCATCATCAACGACGTATTTGCGCGCCAGATAATGACCTTTATCCGCTGGCGCTAAAGCTGCACACTGTTGGCTGTAAGCATTCGCCGGATCGGAGCAGACGCCGTAACCATAAACGCTGTTTTGCGAGGTTTTGTTTTCAGCAAAGCGCAGGTTCTGACGCACAGTAAAGGTGTCATTAAATTCGTGGTCGAAGCTGTAGCCAACCATCTTCTCATTACGAGAATAGGTGTTGTTCTTCGCCCCTTCGTTAAAGTCAGTCGGCAGACGTTTACCGTTTGGCAGCGGCTCAACGGTCCCTTCTTTCGGCAACCAGCCGTAATAACCAGTTTCCGGCTCATTCTGGAAGTAAGAAAGGAAGGTGAAATTGGTTTTATCGTCCGGACGCCAGGTAAACGCTGGAGCAATGGCATAACGCTGCTCTTCCGCGCCCTTTTGCTGGGCATTGGCAGAGCGCGCAAGACCGGTCAGACGATAAGAGTAAACGCCGTCATCGTCCAGCGCATCGCTAAAGTCAAAACCGGTCTGGAACAGGCTGTCAGTCCCGGCTTTAAACTGCACTTCTTTCAACGGTTCGGTGGTCGGGCGCTTGCTGACCATGTTCAACAGGCCGCCTGGGCTGCTTTTCCCATAAAGCACAGATACCGGGCCACGCATGATTTCAGCGCGCTCCAGCATATACGGGTCGATAACCGCATCGTTATAGAAGTTGCCCTGCATCTTCAGGCCATTCAGATAGTTGTTCTGACTTTGGCCTTCCGCAGCAAAACCACGAATGATCAGGTGGTCATAGGTGTTGGATGCACCACGCGTACCCACTGAGACACCCGGCGTATAACTGAGCGCTTCTTTTACTGACTTCGGCTGGTGCAGCGCCATCTCTTCAGCAGTCACAACAGAAATAGACTGTGGCACTTTTTGAATCGGCGTATCTGTTTTGGTACCGGTGGCGGACTGTCGCGCCGCAATAGTGGCAGCAGGCCCCCATGCGCTTTCTTGCGGCGCAGGTGCAGCGGTAACGGTGATAGTGTCTTCTTTCGGTTCAACCGCTGCCTGTGCATAAACAGACATGCCGCTAACCGCTGTGGCTACTACGACTGCGATTTTACGCAGTGAGTGTTTTGGCTGAGCAGTTTTGGAACGCGCCATTGGTATATCTCTGATGTAAAGTGAATGATAACGTAAACGAGAATGATTATTATAAAGATAAGATAATATTCGAAACGCTGGCGGGTTCGCAAGCGGTACGCAATCTGAGCGTTCCTGAAGGGTTAATAAACAACCAGATGAAAAGAAAGGGTTAATACTTTGGGTGGGATGTTATTTTACCGGATGGCAACTCGCCATCCGGTATGTCACGCTTAGACGTTAATTACTACCAAACATATCCTTGATCCAGCCTGCCACGCCGTCGCTGTCTTTCTGCTGCTGTTGAGCAGGTTGCTGTTGCGGCTGAGAAGACTGATCAAACGGATTGCCTGACGGCTGCTGCTGTATCTCACTCTGCTGGCACAGCGATTGCGGATCGCTGGTCCAGACCGGCAAAGTACGCATACCACCGCTGCAAACAAAGTTACCGTCGTAATCCACGCCCATATCCACGATATCTTCCGGCGGTACAAGATTCAGCGGCGTTGGTGTCTGATTAGCCAGATAACGCTGGTAAATCGACATCGCCCCGCTGGCACCGTACAGCTTAGTCGGCTGGTTGTTATCGCGGCCTACCCAGGTGATGGTCACCGTGCTGCCGTCAATGCCCGCAAACCAGGTATCAACGTTGTTGTTGGTAGTACCCGTTTTCCCTGCCAGATGCAGGTTCGGATATTTCGCCCCAAGCTGACGCCCTGTACCACGTTGCACCACTTGCTGCATGGTCCACAGCGTCAGATACGCCGCCTGCGCCGGAACTGCGCGTTCCGCCTGCGGGAAGCTCTGGTACAGCACCTTACCATCTTCCGCGATGACTGAACGCAGTGCAGAAAGTGGCGCGCGGTTACCGCCGCTGGCGATAGTCTGGAACGCCTGCGCCACTTCGATTGGCGTTAAGTTCAGCGCTCCCAGCAACATTGCCGGAACTGGATTCAACTGGTCTTTCGGCACGCCCAGTTTGATCCAGGTATCCGTAACCGCAGGCAGCCCCAGCGCCATCCCCAGATTCACCGTCGGCACGTTCATCGAACGGGTCAACGCATCCACCAGCATCACTCTGCCGCTTTCGCTATAACGACGGTCATCGTTCTGCGGTGACCAGACCTGACCGTTCGGCTGACGCAGCGCGATTGGCGCATCGGCAATCCACGTATTCAGACGATAGATTTTCGGCTGGCTTAACGCCGTAAGATAAGTCGCTGGTTTTGCCAGTGAACCAATCGAACGACGTGCCTGCATCGCACGGTTGTAGCCCGCAAACTGCGGTTCAGCCCCCCCGACCATCGCACGGACTTCGCCACTAAAGCGATCAACGACGACAATCGCCGTTTCCAGATCGCTCAACTTACGCTGTTTCTTCAGTGCAGGAATGCCTTCTACGGCAGCTTTTTCTGCCGCATCCTGGGCCACTGAGTCAAAAGTAGTGAAGATCTTCACACCAGAGAGATCTTTCACCTTATCGCCCAGTTTCGCCTGCAACTCCTGACGCACCAGCTGCATAAAGGCTGGCTGAGGAGAGATGACTCCGCCGCGTGGCTGTACGCCCAGCGGACGCGCACTCAGCATTTCATACAGTTCGCCGTCGATAATCTGCTGTTGTTGCAGCAAACGCAGCACCAGGTTACGTCGCTCCAGCGCCAGTTTCGGATTACGCCACGGGTTGTAGATCGACGCGCCTTTCACCATGCCAACTAACAGCGCCTGCTGGTCAAGGCTCAACTCTTCTACCGGGCGACCAAAGTAGTACAGGCTCGCCAGCGGGAAGCCACGAATTTCGTTGTCGCCGCTCTGACCGAGATACACCTCGTTCATATACAGCTCAAGAATGCGATCTTTGCTGTAACGCGCATCCATGATCAACGCCATATAGGCTTCGTTCGCTTTACGCCAGTAAGAACGTTCGCTGGAGAGGAACAGGTTTTTCACTAACTGTTGCGTCAGTGTACTCGCCCCCTGCACCGTGCGCCCGGCTGTCAGGTTCGCCAGGACCGCACGTCCAATGGAGTAGAGGCTGATGCCATCATGCTCGTAGAAATGACGGTCTTCTGTCGCCAGCAAGGTATCTACCAGCAAGTCCGGGAAACCACTGCGCGGCACAAACAGACGCTGCTCGCCGTTTGGCGAGGAGATCATGGTGATCAGGCGCGGATCAAGACGGAAGAAACCGAACTGCCGGTTGTTCTCCATATTGACGATGGTCGCCAGATGATCACCATCAAAAGTCAGACGCGCACGCACCTGCCCTTCTTTACTGTCCGGGAAATCAAACGGACGGCGGATCATTTCAATGCTGTTGGCCTGCACGGTAAATTCGCCAGGACGGGTCATCTTCGACACCTGACGATACTGGGTCGCCTCCAGCAGTTTCACCATCTCGTTCTTGCTGATGGTCATATCTGGTTCAAGGTTAACCATTCGGCCATAGACCGCCGCTGGCAACTGCCAGACCTTGCCATCAATACGGCTACGAATTTTTTGATCGAGATAAACGCCGTAAATGGCGATCAGCACGGCAAAAACGATAGCCAGTTTTAGCAGCAGCCATAACCAGCCGCGTTTGCCACGAGGCTTACGCCCTTTTCCTTTGCCCTTTCCTTTGCGCGGCATCGGTTCTTCGTCCTCATAGTCATCATAATCGTCGTAATCATCGTCGTCTTCGTAACGACGACGGCTTACCTTTTGTTTGACTGGACGCGTCGGTTTCCCTTTGCGTCCAATTGGCTCGCGGTCATTCCCGGCCATGCTTTTTCTCCGCAATATTCAGGCGCAAAAGCCCGATTTTCTGTTCTTCTGTTGCAATACAGAAGAAGATATCTCTCAAAATGCTTTTCTCCCTCTCCCTGTGGGAGAGGGCCGGGGTGAGGGCATCAGCGCGCACATTGCCCCTATGCCCGTTTACCAACCTTACGAATACTTTTTCGTCCGCCGCGTTGGTGCGGTATTCGCCGGGTCGTCCGGCCAAACGTGTTTGGGATAACGCCCTTTCATCTCCTTTTGCACCTCACGATACGCCCCTTTCCAGAAGGCCCCCAAATCACGGGTGATTTGCAGCGGCCTTTGGGCGGGTGAAAGTAACTCCAGCACCAGCGGCACACGTCCCTGGGCGATTGTCGGATTGGTGGCTTCGCCAAACATCTCCTGCATTCTTACTGCCAGCGCAGGTGGGTTATCTTCATGATAACGAATGGCGATCCGACTTCCCGTCGGCACAGTGTAATGCGCAGGCAGGGAACTCACCAGACGTTGCTGCATTCCCCAATCGAGTAATCCATGCAGCGCCTGGTAAATATCGACTGATTTCAGGCCACGTAGCGAATGTACGCCGCTCATATGCGGCAACAACCACGTTTCAAGCGTCGCCAATAAACTCGCGTCATCGACCGCTGGCCAGTCATACTCTGGTAACCACTTCGCAGCGCACAGTAAACGCAGGCGTAGCTGTTCCGCTTCTGGCGTCCAGTTGAGGACGTTTAATCCTTTATCGCGTATACCGTTAAGCATCGCCTGATGTAATTCTTCTTCCGAAGGTTTCGCTAGTGGCTGCACTTTTACCGTGAGCTGGCCAATTTGCAGCCGACGCCAGGCTTTCAGCGTGCCTTGAGCATCGTCCCACTCCACAGTGTCAGACTGCTGCACCAGTTGCGGGCAACGTTCTACTAACGTATCAATATCGACCGGCAGCGCCAGCAAAATCCGCGCATCCGGCGAGGCGCTGCCCTGCAATAATAACGGTGCGATCAGCCATTCGTGGCGGTTTAACGCGTCGTCGGCATCCAGCATCGCCCCCATGCCGTTCGCCAGTTGATAGCGACCATCTTGCCCACGCCGACGAGCAATACGATCGGCAAACGCCCCGGCAAGCAGCGGCGCAATAAGCGAACTGTCCTCCTCACCGCCGCGTACGTTTAAGCGTTTCAACAGTTGCTGACTACGTTGCTGCCAGGCAGGTTGATTGCGCGAGAACGCCACGCCAAGATCACCATTACCCATCCGTGGCGGTTCTTCGAGAATAGCGGCAATTTTTGCGGCGGTAGCCGCTTCATCGTCACTCTTCGCGCTCACCAGCATTGCCGCTAAACGCGGATCGTTACCCAGCGCCGCCATTTTTTGCCCTTGCGCACTAAGCCGTTCACCGTCCAGCGCCCCCAGCATGTGTAACAGGCGTTTCGCCGCCTGTAGATTCACCGCTGGCGGGTGATCCAGCCAGTTCATCTGTGCCGGATCGCTACATCCCCATTGCAGTAATTCCATCAACAAACCGGAGAGATCGCTTTGTAAGATCTCCGGTTCACTTTGCGCTGCGGCGCGTTCCGCCTGCTCTTTAGCGATTAAATGCAGGCAAATACCTGGCTCCAGACGCCCGGCGCGCCCGGCACGTTGCGTCATCGACGCCTGACTAACGCGCTGAGTGATCAACCGAGTAAGACCCGTACGCGGATCAAAGCGCGCTACCCTTTCCTGGGCGCAATCCACCACCAGACGGATACCTTCGATGGTTAGACTGGTTTCAGCGATGTTGGTCGCCAGCACCACTTTGCGCATTCCTTGCGGCGCAGGGAGGATAGCTTTTCGCTGATCGTTCAGCGACAACGCCCCATACAGTGGGCAGAGCAACACATCACTGCCGATGCGTGACGCCAGTTGTTCCTGCACGCGCTGAATTTCTCCGACACCAGGTAAAAATAACAGTAATGACCCAGTTTCCTGGCGCAGCAATTCGGCGGTAGCGGCAGCTACTGCTTCGTCAAAGCGTTGGTGTGCAGGCAACGGCAAATAGCGGCGCTCCACCGGATACGAGCGCCCTTCGGAAACAACAACGGGCGCTTCTGGCAGCATCTGCTGCAAGCGATCGTTATCCAGCGTAGCCGACATAATTAGCAGCTTTAAGTCATCGCGCAGACCTTGTTGCACATCGAGTAACAACGCCAGCGCCAAATCCGCCTGCAAACTGCGTTCATGAAATTCATCGAGGATCACCAGCCCCACGCCGTTCAGTTCCGGGTCGCGCTGGATCATGCGCGTCAACACGCCTTCGGTGACCACTTCCAGACGAGTATTCGGCCCGACGCAGTTTTGCGCACGCATCCGGTAGCCAACTGTGTCGCCAGGCTTTTCGTTCAGCAGCTCCGCCAGGCGTTGCGCAACGTTACGCGCTGCCAGTCGACGTGGCTCCAACAGGATGATTTTCCCGTGAATCCCTGAATGCGCCAGAAGTTGCAGCGGTAGCCAGGTCGATTTTCCGGCTCCGGTCGGCGCACTTAATAACACCTGCGGCGCATAATCGAGGGCGGCAAGTAATTCAGGTAAGACGGCTGCAACGGGTAACGACGACACAAAACGCTCCAGAGGGTTAACATTCTTCGCGCCACATTGTAGCATCGCGGTAATTCATAACCGAGTGCCTGACATGTCTGAACCGCAACGGCTGTTCTTTGCCATTGACCTACCTGCTGAAATCCGCGAACAGATTATTCACTGGCGCGCCGCACAGTTTCCACCTGAAGCGGGCCGCCCGGTTGCTGCTGAGAATTTACATCTGACGTTGGCGTTTTTAGGCGAAGTAAGCGCAGACAAAGAGAAGGCGCTCTCACTGCTGGCCGGGCGAATTCGTCAACCCGGTTTTACACTCACGCTTGATGACGCAGGTCAGTGGCTGCGTTCACGCGTGGTATGGTTGGGTATGCGCCAGCCGCCGCGCGGCTTAATCCAACTGGCGAATATGCTTCGTTCGCAGGCAGCACGCAGTGGTTGTTTTCAAAGCAATCGACCGTTTCATCCGCATATCACCTTATTGCGCGACGCCAGCGAGGCGGTAACAATCCCACCGCCTGGTTTTAACTGGTCATATGAAGTGAAGGAGTTCACTCTTTATGCTTCCTCGTTTGCCCGTGGGCGTACACGTTACACACCGCTCAAACGCTGGACGCTGACGCAATAACAAGGATTGTCATAATGGAATTTTCTCCTCCTTTACAGCGCGCCACGCTAATTCAGCGTTATAAACGCTTTTTAGCCGATGTGATCACACCTGATGGTCGTGAATTGACGCTACACTGCCCCAACACTGGCGCGATGACCGGTTGTGCAACGCCTGGCGATACCGTCTGGTATTCGACTTCCGACAATACAAAACGGAAATACCCGCACACCTGGGAATTAACCCAAAGCCAAAGCGGCGCATTTATTTGCGTTAATACGCTTTGGGCGAATAGATTGACGAAAGAGGCTATCCTTAATGGGGAAATTTCGGAGCTATCAGGCTATAGCTCGCTGAAAAGCGAAGTAAAATACGGTGCCGAGCGCAGTCGTATTGACCTCATGTTACAGGCGAGGTTTCGACCTGACTGCTATATTGAAGTGAAATCGGTTACGTTAGCGGAAAATGAGCAAGGTTACTTTCCCGATGCCGTTACCCAACGTGGGCAGAAACATCTTCGGGAGTTGATGAGCGTAGCGGCTGAAGGCCAACGTGCGGTGATTTTTTTCGCTGTACTGCATTCAGCCATTACACGGTTTTCACCCGCGCGCCACATCGATGAGAAATACGCGCAACTATTGTCAGAAGCACAACAGAGGGGAGTAGAAATTCTGGCTTATAAAGCGGAACTTTCTGCTGAAGGTATGGCTCTTAAAAAATCACTGCCTGTTACATTGTAGTAGTGTAAGTAACTGGTTAATTTACATTCTGGTCGCGTGCGCAAATACGCTTTTCCTCACACAGTTGTCAAGTGTTACGTTTAGATAATTGCTATCCGGAAAAGCATCTGCTATTTATAGCGGCCTCATTTTTCCCCCGAACATGGGGATCGATAGTGCGTGTTAAGGAGAAGCAACATGCAAGAAGGGCAAAACCGTAAAACATCGTCCCTGAGTATTCTCGCCATCGCTGGGGTGGAGCCATATCAGGAGAAGCCGGGCGAAGAGTATATGAACGAAGCCCAGCTGGCGCACTTCCGTCGTATTCTGGAAGCATGGCGTAATCAACTCAGGGATGAAGTCGATCGCACCGTTACACATATGCAGGATGAAGCAGCCAACTTCCCGGACCCGGTAGACCGTGCAGCCCAGGAAGAAGAGTTCAGCCTCGAACTGCGTAACCGCGATCGCGAGCGTAAGCTGATCAAAAAGATCGAGAAGACGCTGAAAAAAGTGGAAGACGAAGATTTCGGCTACTGCGAATCTTGCGGTGTTGAAATTGGTATTCGTCGTCTGGAAGCGCGCCCGACAGCCGATCTGTGCATCGACTGCAAAACGCTGGCTGAAATTCGCGAAAAACAGATGGCTGGCTAATTACAGCCGTTCCATCACGTTTACCACAGGCGGGAAATACTCCCGCCTTATTTTTTGTTCAAAGAGATGACAGACACACAGTATATTGGTCGCTTCGCCCCCTCTCCTTCCGGCGAGCTTCATTTTGGTTCTCTGATTGCTGCGCTTGGCAGCTATTTGCAGGCTCGCGCCCGGCAAGGTCGCTGGCTGGTACGCATTGAAGATATCGACCCGCCTCGTGAAGTTCCCGGTGCCGCAGAAACTATCCTGCGCCAGCTGGAACATTACGGCCTGCACTGGGACGGCGATGTTCTTTGGCAATCGCAACGTCACGACGCCTATCGCGAAGCACTCGCCTGGTTACATGAGCAAGAGCTAAGTTATTACTGCACCTGCACGCGTGCGCGTATTCAAAGCATTGGCGGTATTTACGACGGTCATTGCCGGGCATTGCATCATGGACCAGACAACGCGGCTGTGCGTATTCGGCAGTTGCATCCGGTCACACAGTTTACTGATCAACTACGCGGAATTATTCTCGCCGACGAAAAACTGGCGCGAGAAGATTTTATTATTCATCGTCGTGATGGTTTGTTTGCCTATAACCTGGCGGTGGTGGTCGATGATCACTTCCAGGGCGTCACAGAAATTGTTCGTGGGGCAGATTTAATTGAACCGACAGTGCGGCAAATCTCGCTGTACCAGCTTTTTGGCTGGCAGGTGCCAGATTACATTCATTTACCGCTGGCGCTAAACGAACAAGGCGCTAAACTTTCCAAGCAGAATCATGCGCCTGCGTTACCGAAAGGCGATCCGCGCCCAGTGTTAATCGCGGCACTTCATTTTCTGGGTCAGCAGGCAGAAGCGCACTGGCAGGATTACAGCGTAGAACAAATCCTTCAGTCAGCCGTCAAAAACTGGACGCTGACCGCCGTGCCAGAGTCGGCAATTGTAAATTCAACATTCTCAAATGCGTCATGCTGAGCTATGATTAGCCGCTATTTTTTTGTCCTGAATGATGTTTGACACTACCGAGGTGTATTATTTTTACCCGAGTCGCTAATTTTTGCCGCAAGGTGTTGAGCCGCGAGGAGAGCGAAGCTGAACAGGCAGTCGCCCGTCCACAGGTGACGGTGATCCCGCGCGAGCAGCATGCTATTTCCCGCAAAGATATCAGTGAAAATGCCCTGAAGGTAATGTACAGGCTCAATAAAGCGGGATACGAAGCCTGGCTGGTTGGCGGCGGCGTACGCGACCTGTTACTTGGCAAAAAGCCGAAAGATTTTGACGTGACCACCAACGCCACGCCTGAGCAGGTGCGCAAATTGTTCCGTAACTGCCGCCTGGTAGGTCGCCGTTTCCGTCTGGCTCATGTGATGTTTGGCCCGGAAATTATCGAAGTCGCCACCTTCCGTGGTCACCACGAAGGCAACGTCAGCGACCGCACGACTTCTCAGCGCGGGCAAAACGGCATGTTGCTACGCGACAACATTTTCGGTTCCATCGAAGAAGACGCCCAGCGCCGCGATTTCACTATTAATAGTCTGTATTACAGCGTCGCGGATTTTACCGTCCGTGATTACGTTGGTGGCATGCAGGATCTGAAAGACGGTGTAATCCGCCTGATTGGTAACCCGGAAACGCGCTACCGTGAAGATCCGGTACGTATGCTGCGCGCAGTACGTTTTGCCGCGAAACTGGGGATGCGCATCAGCCCAGAAACTGCCGAGCCGATCCCACGCCTTGCTACTCTGCTCAACGATATTCCGCCAGCACGCCTGTTTGAAGAGTCTCTTAAACTGTTGCAAGCGGGCTACGGTTACGAAACCTATAAACTGTTGTGTGAATATAATCTGTTCCAGCCGCTGTTCCCGACCATTACCCGTTACTTCACGGAAAATGGCGACAGCCCAATGGAGCGGATCATTGAGCAGGTACTGAAGAATACCGATACGCGTATTCATAACGATATGCGCGTTAACCCGGCGTTTTTGTTTGCCGCCATGTTCTGGTATCCACTGCTGGAAACAGCGCAGAAAATTGCTCAGGAAAGCGGCCTGACCTATCACGACGCTTTCGCGCTGGCGATGAACGACGTGCTGGACGAAGCCTGCCGTTCACTGGCAATCCCGAAACGTCTGACTACGCTAACTCGCGATATCTGGCAGTTGCAGCTGCGTATGTCCCGTCGTCAGGGCAAACGTGCATGGAAACTGCTGGAGCATCCGAAATTCCGCGCCGCCTACGACCTGCTGGCTCTGCGTGCTGAAGTGGAACGCAACGCCGAGCTGCAACGTCTGGCGAAATGGTGGGGTGAGTTCCAGGTTTCTGCGCCACCAGACCAAAAAGGGATGCTCAACGAGCTGGATGAAGATCCAACACCGCGCCGTCGCACTCGCCGTCCGCGCAAACGCGCGCCGCGTCGCGAGGGTACCGCATGACGGTGGCGTATATTGCCATAGGCAGCAATCTGGCCTCTCCGCTGGAGCAGGTCAATGCTGCCGTGAAAGCATTAGGCGACATTCCGGAAAGCCGCATTCTTGCTGTTTCTTCGTATTACCGTACCCCGCCGCTGGGGCCGCAAGATCAACCCGATTACTTAAATGCAGCCGTGGCGCTGGAAACCGCTCTTGCCCCTGAAGAGTTACTCAATCACACACAGCGTATTGAGTTGCAGCAAGGTCGCGTCCGCAAAGCTGAACGCTGGGGACCACGCACGCTGGACCTCGACATTATGTTATTTGGTAATGAAACAATTAATACCGAACGACTCACCGTTCCGCACTACGATATAAAGAATCGTGGATTTATGCTGTGGCCGCTGTTTGAGATTGCGCCGGAGCTGGTTTTTCCTGATGGAACAACATTAGACAACTTATTACAAATAAATAAATACGATGAATTAGACAAGTGGTAATTAAATAGCCACTTGAATATAAATAAATTCTGAAAAATACTCCCCAACAATTGCAATCAATGCATTTTTAAGTTACAACCACAATTAATAATATATCCCCCCTCTTAACCTTCCCACCCCATACACTATTTTTTCAACTTTAGATATTTAGTTTTACTTAAAGATGAATTAAGTGGATATATAATTTTTATTATGCACAATATCCCCCCTAATGATGAGCAGATGTAACATTCGGTAAATTCAAGTCCTCATCATTAACAAACCAATCTTCCTAGTCTATCGGGCCTCCCCATGTGCGGACTCCCGATTGAAGTTAAACTCATGGAATATAATTCAAGGATTTTTATGTCTAAAAAATTAGGTTTTGCCCTGTCTGGTCTTATGCTGACAATGGTTGCAGGTACTGCTTCTGCAGATATGGACGGTGGTCAGTTAAATATCAGCGGTCTGGTTGTTGATAACACCTGTGAAACCCGTGTAGACGGTGGTAACAAAGATGGTCTAATCCTGCTGCAAACTGCAACTGTTGGTGAAATCACTGACGGCGTACTGAATGATACCGTTGGTGCTAAAGCTAAACCTTTCAGCATCACCGTTGACTGTAGCAAAGCGAACCCGAATCCAGGTAGCACAGCTAAAATGACCTTCGGTTCTGTTTTCTTTGGTAATAGCAAAGGAACGCTGAACAACGACATGTCTATTAACAACCCGTCTGATGGCGTAAATATCGCTCTGCACAATATTGATGGTTCCACTATCAAACAAGTTCAAATTAACAATCCTGGCGATGTGTACACTAAAACCATGGATGCGACGACAAAATCTGCAGTTTATGATTTTAAAGCGTCTTACGTTCGTGCTGAAGCAAGTCAGACAGCAACTGCTGGTTATGTAAAAACTAACACTGCATACACCATTACTTATCAGTAAGTATTCACCAATTAAATTGATTGAATGAATATACAGGGAATAGTATTAATAATTACTATTTTTATATTATTCCCTGTCTTAATTAACTCTGTCAGGGATGGTTTATGTTTTTTAACACCAAACATACAGCAGCTTTATGCTTCGTAACCTGTATGGCTTTTAGCTCATCGACTATTGCGGATATCGTCATTTCTGGTACTCGCGTAATATACAAAGGCGATCAAAAAAGCGTCAACGTACGTCTGGAAAATAAAGGGAATAACCCATTGCTTGTTCAGAGCTGGTTAGATACTGGCGATGACAACGCAGAACCTGGCAGTATTAAAGTCCCCTTTACCGCCACGCCGCCAGTATCGCGTATTGATGCTAAACGTGGGCAAACAATTAAATTGGTGTATACCGCCAGTACCTCGCTGCCTAAAGACAGAGAGAGCGTGTTCTGGTTTAACGTACTGGAAGTTCCTCCAAAACCAGATGCCGAAAAGGTAGCAAATCAAAGCCTGCTGCAACTGGCATTTCGCACACGTATAAAACTGTTCTATCGCCCGGAAGCATTGAAGGGAAATCCCTCTGAAGCACCATTAGCCCTGAAATGGTCCTGGTCAGGTTCCGAGGGTAAAGCAGCATTACGAGTGGCCAATCCAACCCCTTACTACGTCTCTTTTAGCAGTGGTGATTTAGAAGCCAGCGGTAAACGCTATCCGATTGATGTGAAAATGATTGCACCATTCAGTGATGAAGTCATGAAAGTCACTGGCCTTAATGGCAAAGCAAATTCTGCAAAAGTGCATTTTTACGCCATTAATGACTTTGGTGGAGCCATTGAAGGTAATGCCAGTCTGTAATCAGGCAAGGATATAATTCCGCAGGAAGCATAACGTGACTATAAAACCAACTAAAAATTATCATAATCATCTGACCCGTATCGCCACGTTTTGCGCGCTGCTGTATTGCAATAGTGCTTTCAGTGCTGAACTCGTTGAATATGACCATACCTTCCTGATGGGGCAGAATGCCTCAAATATTGATCTCAGCCGGTATAGTGAAGGTAACCCTGCTATACCGGGTGTTTACGACGTCAGTGTTTATGTCAACGATCAACCTATTATTAACCAAAGCATTACATTTGTTGAGATTGAAGGAAAAAAGAACGCACAAGCCTGTATCACACTTAAAAATTTATTGCAGTTTCATATTAATTCTCCCGATATAAACAGCGAAAAAGCCGTTCTGCTTGCCCGAGATGAAGCTCTCGGCAATTGCCTCAATTTGACGGAAATTATCCCTCAGGCTTCCGTTCGTTATGATGTTAACGATCAACGTCTGGATATAGACGTTCCTCAAGCCTGGGTAATGAAAAATTACCAAAACTATGTTGATCCATCGTTATGGGAAAACGGCATTAATGCGGCCATGTTGTCATACAACCTCAATGGATATCATAGTGAAACCCCTGGTCGAAGAAATGACAGCATTTATGCTGCTTTTAACGGTGGGATGAATTTAGGTGCATGGCGACTGCGTGCCTCAGGCAACTACAACTGGATGACCGATTCTGGCAGTAATTATGATTTTAAGAATCGGTATGTTCAACGTGATATCGCCTCGCTGCGATCTCAACTCATTATTGGTGAGTCTTATACTACGGGCGAAACCTTTGATTCCGTCAGTATCCGAGGCATTCGCTTATACAGTGACAGCCGCATGTTGCCTCCGACATTAGCCAGTTTTGCGCCTATCATTCATGGTGTTGCCAATACCAACGCCAAAGTCACTATTACGCAAGGTGGCTATAAGATTTATGAAACGACTGTGCCGCCAGGCGCTTTCGTCATTGATGATCTGAGTCCGTCAGGGTACGGCAGCGATCTTATTATTACTGTCGAAGAATCCGATGGCTCAAAGCGGACATTCTCGCAACCTTTCTCATCGGTTGTTCAAATGTTACGCCCTGGCGTTGGACGCTGGGACATTAGCGGCGGTCAGGTCTTAAAAGATGATATTCAGGATGAGCCTAATTTATTTCAGGCCAGCTACTACTACGGTCTGAATAACTATCTGACGGGTTATACCGGTATTCAGATTACCGATAATAACTATACCGCCGGTTTGTTAGGTCTTGGCCTGAATACCTCAGTCGGTGCATTTTCTTTAGATGTGACTCACTCCAATGTTCGTATCCCGGATGATAAAACATATCAGGGGCAAAGTTATCGTGTTTCCTGGAACAAGTTATTCGAAGAAACAAGTACTTCACTGAATATCGCGGCCTATCGCTATTCGACACAGAATTATCTTGGTCTTAATGATGCACTAACTCTAATTGATGAAGTGAAACATCCCGAACAAGATCTTGAACCGAAATCCATGCGTAATTACTCGCGCATGAAAAATCAGGTTACGGTCAGTATTAACCAACCGTTGAAATTTGAGAAAAAAGATTACGGTTCATTTTATCTTTCCGGAAGTTGGTCCGATTACTGGGCTTCAGGGCAAAATCGTAGCAATTATTCTATTGGCTACAGTAACAGTGCATCCTGGGGCAGCTACAGTGTCAGTGCACAGCGTTCATGGAATGAAGACGGTGACACTGAAGATAGCATTTATCTCAGTTTCACTATTCCTATTGAAAAACTACTCGGCACTGAACAACGTAATTCAGGTTTCCAGAGTATTGATACTCAGATGAGCAGTGACTTTAAGGGTAATAACCAACTCAACGTCAGTAGCAGTGGCTATAGCGATAACGCTCGCGTCAGTTATAGCGTGAATACTGGCTATACGATGAATAAAGCCAGCAAAGATTTGAGTTATGTTGGGGGTTATGCCAGCTATGAGTCACCGTGGGGAACCCTGGCAGGTTCAGTTTCTGCAAATAGCGATAACAACCGTCAAGTTTCTCTCAGCACCGACGGTGGCTTTGTATTGCATAGCGGCGGCCTGACCTTCAGCAATGACAGTTTTAGCGACTCCGATACACTGGCGATAGTTCAGGCTCCAGGTGCTCAAGGAGCGCGAATAAATTATGGCAACAGTACTATCGATCGATGGGGGTATGGTGTCACCAGTGCACTTTCTCCTTATCATGAAAACCGTATCGCGCTGGATATCAACGATCTCGAGAACGATGTTGAATTAAAAAGTACCAGTGCAGTAGCTGTTCCGCGTCAGGGGTCAGTCGTCTTTGCTGATTTTGAAACCGTGCAAGGGCAATCAGCCATTATGAACATCACACGAAGTGATGGTAAAAATATTCCATTTGCTGCAGATATTTATGATGAGCAAGGAAATGTCATTGGTAATGTTGGACAAGGTGGACAGGCTTTTGTTCGTGGTATTGAACAGCAGGGAAATATCAGCATTAAGTGGATAGAAGAAAGTAAACCCGTTAGTTGCCTTGCGCATTATCAACAAAGTTCAGAAGCAGAAAAAATAGCGCAATCTATTATTCTGAATGGAATTCGGTGTCAGATTCAGTAACTACAAGGGACGTCAAATGATAAAAATAACGCCATATAAAATAGCGACACTGATGGGAATATTATTATCCCCCTCAGTATTAGCAACGGATATTAATGTAGAGTTTACAGCTACTGTCAAAGCGACAACCTGTAATATCACTCTTACTGGTAATAATGTCACGAATGATGGCAATAATAACTACACATTGAAAATCCCCAAAATGGGGCTGGATAAGATCGCGAATAAAACTGCAGAATCTCAGGCTGATTTTAAACTGGTTGCCAGTGGGTGCAGCAGTGGCATTAGCTGGATCGATACCACTCTGACCGGAAACGCCTCATCAAGTTCACCCAAGCTTATTATACCGCTGTCTGGTGATACAAATTCTACGACAAGTTATATCGGTATGGGTTTCAAGAGACGGGGTGCTGATGATGCCACTTTTCTTAAACCCAACAGTGCGGAAAAGATACGCTGGGACACAAACGAAATACCGTCCGACAAAGGTCTTGAAATGACTGTTGCGCTACGTGAAACATCTCAAGGCGCTGGTGTGCCGGGGAATTTCCGCGCTCTGGCGACGTTTAATTTCATCTATCAATAATAAGGATAATTAAGATGACATTTAAAAATTTACGTTATGGATTATCCAGCAGTCTGGTTCTGGTAGCCTCATTATTCAGTGTCCCGTCTTATGCTGCAACAGACAGCATTGGACTGACTGTTATTACCACTGTGGAAATGGGTACCTGCACAGCAACACTTATGGATGGTAATAATAAAATCTCCACGGTTAATTTTGGTGATGTATATATATCTGAAATAAATGCTAAAACCAAAATTAAAACATTCAAACTACAGTTTAAAGATTGTGCAGGGATTCCAGGAAAGAAAGCATATATAACATTAACCAAAGTTGGCACATGTGAAGGAAATGCCAATAATGGTGATGGATTTGCCAATGCATCTACATCCACAGAAAAAGCAAATGCGGTTGTGGTTGAAGTCTGGGGTGCCATAACACCAGATCGAGCAGATAAAAATAAACAATTTAGCTGCGCTACTCCTCAAGCGAAAGAAAAGAGTATTGTGGGTGCAACAGGTACTAATGTTGTGAACTTTGATATGAGTGCAGTCCTTGTGGTAGATAAGGATAAAACTGTCAATAATGTTACGGCAGGTGATTTTTTCGCCCCTGCAACATTTACTATCACCTATAACTAACAGACTGACAGATTCAGGAACTATATATGCATCCCACTCAACGTAAGCTGATGAATAGAATAATTCTGTTTCTGTCATTACTGTTTCCCATTACCTGTCCAGCCATCGCTGGACAGGATATCGACCTTGTTGCCAATGTAAAAAACAGCACTTGCAAAAGCGGAATCAGTAACCAGGGTAATATTGATCTTGGCGTCGTTGGTGTGGGATATTTTTCAGGTAATGTTACTCCTGAAAGTTATCAACCAGGTGGAAAAGAGTTCACTGTCACTGTCTCAGACTGTGCATTTCAGGGAACAGGAAATGTATTAAATCAACTACACATAGACTTTAGAGCACAAAGTGGTGCAATGGCTAATGGTTCCCGACAAATATTTTCCAATGAAGTTTCGTCAGGGGCGAGTAATGTAGGAGTGGTTATATTTTCTATCCAGGATCCGGCGAATACATTCAATGTTCTTAATGCTTCAGGCAGCTCACGTTCCATTTATCCAGTGATGTCGGATGACATGAATGGTTCATCCTGGAAATTTAGCACTCGAATGCAAAAAATCGATCCTGCATTGAGTGTTACATCTGGTCAACTTATGAGCCATGTGTTAGTTGATATTTACTACGAATAACTAATAAAAATAGCACAAACTCTAATAAAAACGCAACAATGGAGTAAAAATGAAAACACTCTTCAAATATTTTCTTTTTCTGGCACTATATTTTTGTTGTTATACAGTTAGCGCAACTACAAGTTTTATTGTGGGAGATAAATCAGGCGTTGATAATTTTAAAGGCCCCTCCACTGCCGCACAGATGACCTTTAATTACACATCAACATCAAGCAACTTGGTTTTTTATAAACCCACGCAGTTCGGCCCGACAGGGGTAAAACTGTACTGGTCATATCTGGACACAGGTATCGGTGGTGGTATTCTTTACTGCAATACATCTGGCGGAGCGATTGCTGGGCCAATAACCATTGAAAATGCCATGGTCTATTCAGGTAAAGATTATGGCGGGCATAAACTATTTAAGACATCAGTTCCTGGCCTGTATTACACTTTGTTAATATCAAATGTCTGGTCTGCATACAATACAATAACTGATATTCAATCACCAGGAATATATATCGGAGATCCTTCAAACCAAGAATTTTTCTTTTCCGTAACAGACAACGATCTACAAACCAAGGGTTGCAACAGAGCAAACAGCGACAATAAATTTTGGGCTATTGGTGGTATTTTACACAACATAACTGTTGAATTTTATACAGATGTTAATTTCGACCCTACATCTAATCAACAAGTCCAGTTATCCAGCTCATCAAATTATCTTTATTCGTTTAAGGCCTTCAATCCTGGTACTAAAATCAAACCTCATAGCAACCACATTTATGTCAATTTCACACTGAATAATGTGAAATTAACCTTACCAACATGTTTTATATCCATGCTTACCGGACCATCAGTCAATGGCTCAACGGTTAGAATGGGAGAATATAGTTCTGGGGCAATTAAAAATGGTGCGTCACCTGTTCCCTTTGATATCTCGCTTCAGAATTGTATTCGTGTGCGTAATATTGAAACAAAACTTGTCACTGGAAAAGTAGGTACTGAAAATACACTACTGCTTGGCAATACGCTTACTGGAAGCACTGCAGCCAAAGGTGTTGGCGTACTCATTGAAGGTTTAGCAACCAGTAAAAATCCGCTAATGACATTAAAACCTAATGATACGACCTCTGTTTATAAAGATTATGAAACCGAAGATGACACATCCGATGGGGTTTACCCTAATCAAGGTAAGGGCACATCACAGCCTCTTCATTTCCAGGCTACATTAAAGCAAGACGGGAATATTACTATCGAACCTGGGGAATTTAAAGCTACCAGTACTTTCCAGGTAACCTATCCCTGATAACGTAGCAGCACTGCCAGCTTCTGGCAGTGCTGCTACGGATAAATCATTGCCCCCACCAATGTGACTGATAAAATGCCAGACAGCACAACATCATTTATCAGGATACGTTATGAAACCGACAACGATTTCCCTGCTGCAAAAATACAAACAAGAAAAAAAACGTTTCGCAACCATCACCGCTTACGACTACAGCTTCGCGAAACTGTTTGCTGAGGAAGGACTTAACGTCATGCTGGTGGGCGACTCACTGGGCATGACGGTTCAGGGCCATGACTCCACCCTGCCAGTTACCGTTGCTGATATCGCCTACCACACCGCTGCGGTACGTCGCGGCGCGCCAAACTGCCTGCTGCTGGCTGATCTGCCGTTTATGGCGTATGCCACGCCGGAACAAGCCTTTGAAAACGCCGCAACGGTTATGCGTGCCGGTGCCAATATGGTCAAAATCGAAGGCGGTGCGTGGTTGGTAGAAACCGTACAAATGCTGACCGAGCGCGCAGTTCCTGTATGTGGTCACTTAGGTTTGACGCCGCAGTCAGTGAATATTTTCGGTGGCTACAAAGTGCAGGGGCGCGGCGATGAAGCGGGCGATCGACTGCTCAGCGATGCATTAGCCTTAGAAGCCGCGGGTGCGCAGTTGCTGGTGCTGGAATGCGTGCCGGTTGAGCTGGCAAAACGCATTACCGAAGCGCTGGCGATCCCGGTTATCGGTATTGGTGCGGGTAACGTCACCGATGGGCAGATCCTGGTGATGCACGACGCCTTTGGTATTACCGGCGGTCACATTCCTAAATTCGCTAAAAATTTCCTCGCCGAAACGGGCGACATCCGCGCGGCTGTGCGGCAGTATATGGCTGAAGTGGAGTCCGGCGTTTATCCGGGCGAAGAACACAGTTTCCATTAAGGAGTCACGTTGTGTTAATTATCGAAACCCTGCCGCTGCTGCGTCAGCAAATTCGCCGCCTGCGTATGGAAGGTAAGCGCGTGGCGCTGGTGCCAACCATGGGTAACCTGCACGATGGCCATATGAAACTGGTCGACGAAGCCAAAGCCCGCGCCGATGTGGTGGTGGTCAGTATTTTCGTTAACCCGATGCAGTTCGACCGCCCGGAAGATCTGGCACGTTATCCACGGACCTTGCAAGAGGACTGCGAAAAGCTAAACAAACGTAAAGTGGATTTAGTTTTCGCGCCCTCGGTAAAAGAGATCTACCCGAACGGTACCGAAACCCACACCTATGTTGATGTTCCTGGCCTTTCGACCATGCTGGAAGGTGCCAGCCGTCCGGGACATTTTCGCGGCGTGTCGACCATCGTCAGCAAGCTGTTTAACCTGGTCCAGCCGGACATCGCCTGCTTCGGCGAAAAGGACTTTCAGCAACTGGCGCTGATCCGCAAAATGGTTGCCGATATGGGCTTCGATATTGAGATTGTCGGCGTACCGATTATGCGTGCGAAAGACGGTCTGGCGCTGAGTTCCCGTAACGGTTATCTGACGGCGGAACAACGCAAAATTGCGCCCGGTCTGTACAAAGTTTTAAATTCGATTGCCGACAAATTACAGGCTGGCGAGCGGGATCTCGATGAAATTATTGCCATTGCAGGGCAAGAACTGAATGAAAAAGGCTTCCGCGCCGATGATATTCAGATTCGCGATGCCGACACGCTGCTGGAAGTCTCTGAAAACAGCAAACGAGCAGTGATTCTGGTAGCCGCCTGGCTTGGCGATGCTCGCCTGATCGACAACAAAATCGTCGAACTGGCGTAATACTTAACTGGCGCTACGGCTGATGGCGCCAGTTATTCATTTGCCCACGTCATGGCGATGACGTCTGTATGCGATTATTCATATCGCAGGCAACTTAGTTAGAGTTAATTAGCTTATCAATCTCTGCAAGAGATAAAGCTGTCACCTCTGCAACGTCCTCCCGAGACATCCCTTTATTCAGAAGACGTTGGGCGAATTCCTGTCTTACTTCCTGTCTTACTTCTTGATACGCTTCTTGATACGCTTCTTGATACGCCTTCTGGAATCCCTTCTCTTCAAACCACTGCGCCAACGTCTGCCTGGTTTCTCTCCGTGTCTTTATGTCCATAGGTTCTCTTAATTATCTGGTCAGTTAACAATAACAATTATCTGGCTAAAACTGATAATGCAGATAACTTAGTTAATCAGCTTATCAACCTCAGCAAGAGGTAAATTTGCCATCTCTGCAACGTCTTCCCGAGACATTCCTTTACTCAGAAGACGCTGGGCGAATTCCTGACTTACTTCCTGTCTTCCCTTCTCAATCCCCTTCTCTTCAAACCACTGCGCCAGCGTCATCATAGACTCCCCTCCTGTTTCCCTGTCTCTCACCACACCGTAAAACAAATCCGCTTGTTCAGTATGACCACGTTGCAGCATATAGTTTTGCATGGCAACTAACTGACTTCCGCTAGTGTACCCTTCGTCAATCAGCGTGACCAGTTGCTCCAGCAATAACATTAAGTCGCGCTGGCGAATATGTTTTTGCAGCAGTTCGAGAATCGCAATCCGCCGATGTTGCATGATTTCGTCATCCGGCGTAATGGTGATGTCCACCAGCGGGAAAGGGTTGTTGTAGACACGTCGCGCCAGCTCCGGCGAGTAAAACATATCAAACCAGCACATTGAGAGCGGATAAGGTGTGGCCTCGCCCTGATAAAACAGAATCGGCACCACCAGCGGTAGCTTATCGTGATCCGCCTCCAGATGCCGGTGCATGGCAGCAATAGAATAACGCATCATGCGAAAGGCCATTTTCTTATCCGGCTTGCTTTGGTGTTCAATCACAACGTGCAGATAACCGGGATTGCCCTGCATTTGCACGGAATAGAGCACGTCCGTGCTGTGTCCTTTCAGGCTCTCTTCAATGAAACTCCCCGACTCTAAATGAAGCGTGTTGAGGTCACAAAGTTCGCGTAATTCCACTGGCAAATGGATATCCAGGAAGTCGCGAGCCGTCTCCGCATGCATTAAAAATTGTTTAAATACCGCGTCATGCGGTGTGGTACTCGGTGCGTCCATCTTCCCTGCCTTCCGTGTGGCCCTGTGTGAAGGCAGTATCCAGTCAAGGCGTGCCGTCGTCAGCCACCTCTTTGTTGTTTACCGAGCAGCGTTCAGAGAAATTTCAATTGGTTACAGGCGTTACATGGCACGCTTCGGCGCGGTACGCAAACTGCTGGTGCAAAAGCCATCAGATCAGTAGACACTTATCAAAAATCGGGCAATACTGCGTGAGAATTTTCTCAAAGCAGGCATCGCCTGCTTCGTTAACGACAGGGTAGAAAGGTAGAAGTTATGATTCGCACGATGCTGCAGGGCAAACTCCACCGCGTGAAAGTGACTCATGCGGACCTGCACTATGAAGGTTCTTGCGCCATTGACCAGGATTTTCTTGACGCAGCCGGTATTCTCGAAAACGAAGCCATTGATATCTGGAATGTTACCAACGGCAAGCGTTTCTCCACCTATGCCATCGCGGCAGAACGTGGTTCGAGAATTATTTCTGTCAACGGTGCAGCGGCCCACTGTGCCAGCGTCGGCGATATTGTCATCATCGCCAGCTTCGTCACTATGCCAGATGCAGAAGCCCGTACCTGGCGCCCCAACGTTGCCTACTTCGAAGGCGACAATGAAATGAAACGTACCGCGAAAGCGATTCCGGTGCAGGTTGCCTGATAATCACCCCTGCGGCTGGTTACTCACCAGCCGCGACATCGTCTCCAGCGAATCTGTTCTTAAAATATACAGCCGCTTTAATAAATACGGATTATCCCCCGGTTTTACTTTACCTTTCATGGTCGTCACCGCCAGATGAAATCCGGCATCATTTGCCGCCTTTACCGCTTTGTCATTAAATCCACCAAATGGATACGAAAGATACAAGACTCGAGGATTAAATTGGTTTAGCGCCCGGCGAGAGCGTTCGAAATCAAACAGAATATTATGCTCACTGCGGCTGAGTAATATGGGTCGGCGATATCCATCTACCCGATGCAAAAAATGAGTATGTGACTGGAAATCAAAAACATCGCTGACGTCAAGCAGTTCAGAAACACTCATAAACTGTAATGACTGCGGATTCCATTTCTGTGGATGACGTTTGATGCGAGAGGTAATAATAAACGCCGTCGCCTTCATACCGTATTGTTTCAGAATGGGATATGCATAGCGACTCACTGATTTCAAGCCATCATCAAATGTCAGCACCACCGCGCGAGCCGGAAGATTCATCGAATTACGCAGATACCCTTCCAGTTGATACAAGGTTAACGTGGTATATCCACGATCGCGTAACCAGGTCATCTGGTTATTGAAAGCTCGCACCGACGTCGTGGTCGACGTATGACGAAAACGGGTGTTCTCTTCATCGCGTAAAATATGATGGTAGGTCAATACAGGAATACCGTTATCCTGCTGCGCATCCAGTGCGCTGATATAGGCCAGTCGTTCGCCAATACGAATTTGATACCAGGTTTGATTCAGGCGATCTTTTAATTTATTAATAATGGGATAACGCAAATTATCGGCCAACACGCCAAATGGCGCACTACCCGCATCAGGCGCGTTGTATATCGGAGTATCTTTCCATGTAATAAGATTTTGGTTACTCAGTGGCTTATTCAGATCCCCCAGACCATCTTCAACTTTTTGCCGCCCTTGTACAGGTTCCAGATGCCCTTTATCAATATACCCCGTAGCAAAACCAAAATTGAATTCATAATAATCGGCAGCGGTTGGGATGACCGA
Organism: Escherichia sp. E14V7; assembly: GCF_004212225.1. Classification (NCBI taxonomy): domain Bacteria; kingdom Pseudomonadati; phylum Pseudomonadota; class Gammaproteobacteria; order Enterobacterales; family Enterobacteriaceae; genus Escherichia; species Escherichia sp. E14V7. The sequence continues at coordinate 175,266 of NZ_RHJJ01000007.1, read as the reverse complement.
AATAATCTGCCCGGCGCGAATGTTGCCGACGGTTACCGTTTTGTCGCCAATTTTTCCCCAGATAGCTGCATCCTGAGTGGTTTGCATATAACGCGCGGGAAGCGCTGCGCCGACACCAGATGAAACCAGCAGCAGTAAAAAAATAATCTTTTTAATCATGAGAAAACTACCAGGCGAGAAACAGCGCCGTTAGTGTAGCAAAATCGGAATGCGATTTAATACTCGAACCAATTATGCTTGAGGACAAAGGGGGGATTTTTTTGTTGTTGGTGCCAGAGACTACTGACTTCAGGCCCACCCAGTTCGACAATTCGCTCGCGAAACTCCGCACTGGATAACGTTTCACGGTAGGCCAGCATCTGCTCAATTAACGGTAACGTGACACCAGAAATCACTTCGCAACGGGAATGTTTGTGGCTTAATAACGATGCAACACGATAAGGCGCAGCACCTGCAATATCGGTTAAAAAGATAACCCCATCGCCAGAATCTGTTTCATGCAGGGCATCGCACATCATGCGGCTGAGCATATTGGAACTTAATCCGCGCCAGAAATTCACCGCCCGGCACTGAATAAGTGCGCCATGTTTTTTTTCCAGCGCATCCAACATCTCTTGCGCCCGGTCGTCGTGACAGGTAATTACCCAACCTAACATCACCTTCCTCCTTAGCTGAAAATCAGTCTACCCTGACCATTGTTGATAAAGGGTGATAGTCGTCAAAACTCCTCTCCCCCGAATCCAGAGGAGAGGAAATAGCCTTAGCTGCGCAGACCGCGTCCGCGCTGGATCAGCGACCAGCAGATCAGATAAAACGCAATAATAAAAATAACCAGCACACCAAAAGTAGTAACCAGCGGCACATCATTAATGCCGAGGAAGCCGTAGCGGAATCCACTGATCATATAAACGATTGGGTTGAGATGCGACAGCCCCTGCCAGAACGGTGGCAACAAGGTCAGTGAGTAAAACACCCCGCCCAAATACGTGAGTGGCGTTAACACAAAGGTTGGTACCAGGCTGATGTCATCAAACGTTTTGGCAAACACACCATTAAGCAATCCGGCAAGAGAGAACAACACCGCCGTGAGCACCAGCGTTAAAGCGACAAATACCCACGAATGCACCTGAAACGGTACAAAGAACAGCGAAATTGCTGTCACCAGCATACCAACAAGCAGTCCGCGCGCTACGCCACCGCCGACATATCCGGCAATGATGACGTGAGTCGGAACCGGAGCGACCAGCAGTTCTTCAATATTACGCTGGAACTTGGCGCCAAAAAATGATGAAGCGACGTTGGCGTAGGCATTGGTGATTACCGACATCATGATCAGCCCCGGAACAATGAACTGCATATAGCTGAAGCCATGCATATCGCCAATACGCGAACCAATCAGGTTACCGAAGATGATAAAGTAAAGGGTCATGGTGATAACCGGTGGCACCAGCGTCTGTATCCAGATACGCATAAAGCGATGGATCTCTTTCGCCCAGATGCTTTTTAACGCCACCCAGTAAAGATGCATCATGCGCGATCTCCTTGTTTTTCATTAACCAGTGAAACAAACAGCTCTTCCAGACGGTTAGCTTTGTTACGCATACTTAGTACCTGAATGCCCTGCTCACTTAACTGCGTGAATACGCTGTTGATCCCCTGCTCACGCAGCACTTCAACTTCCAGCGTGGCGGTATCCACCAGTCGATACTGATAGCCATCGAGTTTCGGTAACGGGCTTTTCGGTGCGAGATCGAGAATAAAGGTTTCTGATTTCAGCTTCGCCAGCAGCGCCTTCATCGAGGTATTTTCCACCAGCTCACCGTGTTGAATAATGCCGATATTGCGGCACAGCATTTCTGCTTCTTCCAGGTAATGCGTGGTAAGAATGATGGTGGTGCCTTTGTCGTTTAAATCCTTCAAAAAGCCCCACATTGAACGGCGAAGTTCGATATCCACGCCTGCGGTCGGTTCATCAAGAATCAGCAGTTTAGGTTCGTGCATCAGCGCGCGGGCAATCATTAAACGACGTTTCATCCCGCCCGATAACATGCGCGCACGTTCGTTGCGTTTTCCCCACAAATCGAGTTGCTTAAGATACTTTTCGCTGCGTATGTACGCTTCTTTGCGCTCTACACCGTAGTACCCCGCCTGATTCACCACAATTTGCTGTACGGTTTCAAACGGGTTGAAGTTAAATTCCTGTGGCACCAGTCCTAACTGACGTTTAGCGTTGACGACATCTTTTTCAAGATCGTAACCAAATACGCTGACCCGCCCGGAGGTTTTATTTACCAGAGAGCTGATAATACCGATAGTGGTTGATTTTCCGGCCCCGTTCGGCCCGAGAAGCGCATAAAAATCACCCGCTTCGACTTGCAAATCTATCCCACGAAGCGCCTGAACGCCGCCTGGATAGGTTTTTTTAAGCTGTTGAAGTTCCAGTGCAATGGTCATAAATTTTTACTTACCTTACGTTCTTACACTTTATCTGTGGTTTAAATCGTCCCGGAGTTGCCCTATATTAGCCAAACGTAATTATTTGGTTACAGGTCGTTAACCTCCATGAAAGACATAGATACACTCATCAGCAATAATGCACTATGGTCAAAAATGCTGGTGGAAGAGGATCCCGGGTTTTTTGAGAAACTGGCACAAGCGCAAAAACCGCGCTTTCTATGGATTGGATGTTCCGACAGTCGCGTTCCTGCAGAACGTTTAACCGGTCTTGAGCCGGGCGAACTCTTTGTTCACCGTAATGTTGCTAACCTGGTCATTCACACCGACCTGAACTGCCTTTCCGTGGTTCAGTATGCAGTGGATGTTCTCGAAGTTGAACACATTATTATCTGTGGCCACTACGGTTGCGGCGGCGTACAAGCCGCAGTTGAAAACCCGGAACTGGGGCTTATCAACAACTGGCTGCTGCACATCCGCGATATCTGGTTCAAACATAGCTCATTGCTCGGCGAAATGCCGCCAGAGCGCCGTCTGGATACCTTGTGTGAACTGAACGTAATGGAACAGGTATATAACCTGGGCCACTCCACCATTATGCAATCAGCGTGGAAACGCGGGCAGAAAGTGACCATTCACGGCTGGGCCTACGGCATTCACGACGGCTTGCTGCGTGATCTGGATGTTACCGCCACCAACCGCGAAACCCTTGAGCAACGTTACCGTCACGGGATTTCCAACCTCAAGCTGAAACACGCCAACCACAAATAAATATGCCATGCCGGATGCAACACATCCGGCAACTTTACACTTACTCGTCCAGCAGAATCACTTTGCCGATATAGGGCAGATGACGGTAACGCTGTGCGTAATCAATGCCGTAACCCACCACAAACTCATCCGGGATCGAGAAACCGATAAATTCTACCGGGACGTTCACTTCACGACGGGACGGTTTATCCAGCAGCGTACAAATCGCCAACGACTTCGGTTCACGCAGGCTTAAGATCTCACGCACTTTCGACAGTGTATTCCCCGAGTCGATGATATCTTCAACAATCAGCACGTCCTTGCCACGGATATCTTCATCCAGATCTTTGAGGATTTTCACATCACGGGTGGTGGACATGCCGCTACCGTAGCTGGAGGCGGTCATAAAGTCGACTTCATGAGATACCTGGACTTCACGGCACAGGTCCGCCATAAACATAAATGAGCCACGCAGCAGACCTACCAGCACCATATCGCTGCCGCTGTCTTTGTAACGCTCAGTAATCTGACGACCCAGTTCGGCGATACGCGCTTTAATCTCCGCTTCGGGGATCATTACTTCTACAGTATGTTTCATATCTCTAACCATATGATTTAAAAACAAATCACTTCGCACGGGCGGGATTCAGCACCGCAACAAAGCGCAAGACATGCAGTATACCAGTAAAACTATTCATTCGCGGAATCTGTTAATAAAGCTCAAATTGTGATGACGATCACACATGTTAAAACCTATAATTAATTGCTACTAAAATATTAATGAATTGAAATGGTGTCTCTTTATGGCAATTAACAATACAGGCTCGCGACGATTACTCGTCACGCTAACAGCCCTATTTGCAGCACTTTGCGGGCTGTATCTACTTATTGGCGGAGGCTGGCTGGTCGCGATTGGCGGCTCCTGGTATTACCCTATCGCTGGCCTTGTGATGCTCGGCGTCGCCTGGATGCTGTGGCGCAGTAAACGTGCCGCGCTTTGGCTGTACGCCGCCCTGCTGCTCGGCACCATGATTTGGGGCGTCTGGGAAGTTGGTTTCGACTTCTGGGCGCTGACTCCGCGCAGCGACATTCTGGTGTTCTTCGGCATCTGGCTGATCCTGCCGTTTGTCTGGCATCGCCTGGTCATTCCTGCCAACGGCGCAGTTGCCGCACTGGTGGTGGCACTGTTGATTAGCGGCGGTATCCTGACCTGGGCCGGATTTAACGATCCGCAGGAAATCAATGGCACTTTAAGCGCCGATGCCACACCTGCCGAAGCTATCTCACCCGTTGCCGATCAGGACTGGCCTGCCTATGGTCGCAATCAGGAAGGTCAACGCTTTTCACCACTGAAACAAATTAACGCCGATAACGTCCACAATCTGAAAGAAGCCTGGGTGTTCCGTACAGGCGATGTGAAGCAGCCGAACGATCCGGGCGAAATCACCAATGAAGTGACGCCGATTAAAGTAGGCGATACGCTTTACTTATGTACCGCTCACCAGCGCCTGTTTGCGCTCGATGCCGCCAGCGGCAAAGAGAAATGGCACTATGATCCTGAGCTTAAAACCAACGAGTCTTTCCAGCACGTAACCTGTCGTGGCGTCTCTTATCATGAAGCCAAAGCAGAAACCGCTTCGCCAGAAGTGATGGCGGATTGCCCGCGTCGTATCATTCTTCCGGTGAATGATGGTCGCCTGATTGCGATTAACGCTGAAAACGGCAAACTGTGCGAAACCTTCGCCAATAAAGGCGTGCTCAATCTGCAAAGCAATATGCCGGACACCAAACCGGGTCTGTATGAACCGACTTCGCCGCCGATTATCACCGATAAAACCATCGTGATGGCCGGTTCAGTTACCGACAACTTCTCAACCCGCGAAACGTCTGGCGTGATCCGTGGTTTTGATGTCAACACGGGTGAGCTGCTGTGGGCCTTTGATCCGGGCGCAAAAGATCCGAACGCGATCCCGTCTGACGAACACACCTTTACCTTTAACTCGCCAAACTCGTGGGCACCTGCGGCCTATGACGCGAAGCTGGATCTGGTCTATCTGCCGATGGGCGTGACCACGCCGGATATCTGGGGCGGTAATCGCACACCAGAACAGGAACGTTACGCCAGCTCGATTCTGGCGCTGAATGCCACTACCGGGAAACTGGCGTGGAGCTACCAGACCGTTCACCACGACCTGTGGGATATGGATCTTCCGGCACAGCCGACGCTGGCGGATATCACCGTTAATGGTCAGAAAGTGCCGGTTATTTACGCTCCGGCGAAAACCGGCAACATTTTTGTGCTCGATCGTCGTAATGGTGAACTGGTGGTTCCGGCCCCGGAAAAACCGGTTCCCCAAGGTGCAGCGAAAGGCGATTACGTTACCCCTACTCAACCGTTCTCTGAACTGAGCTTCCGTCCGACGAAAGATTTGAGCGGTGCGGATATGTGGGGCGCCACCATGTTTGACCAGCTGGTGTGCCGCGTGATGTTCCACCAGATGCGCTATGAAGGCATTTTCACCCCGCCATCTGAACAGGGTACGCTGGTCTTCCCGGGTAACCTGGGGATGTTCGAATGGGGCGGGATTTCCGTTGATCCGAATCGTGAAGTGGCGATTGCCAACCCAATGGCACTGCCGTTTGTTTCGAAACTGATCCCGCGCGGTCCTGGCAACCCGATGGAGCAGCCGAAAGATGCCAAAGGCACGGGTACGGAATCCGGCATTCAGCCGCAGTACGGTGTACCGTATGGCGTCACGCTCAACCCGTTCCTCTCACCGTTTGGTCTGCCGTGTAAACAGCCAGCATGGGGCTATATCTCGGCGCTGGATCTGAAAACCAACGAAGTCGTGTGGAAGAAACGTATTGGTACGCCGCAGGACAGCATGCCGTTCCCGATGCCTGTTCCGGTGCCGTTCAATATGGGTATGCCGATGCTGGGCGGACCAATCTCCACAGCGGGTAACGTGCTGTTTATCGCCGCTACGGCAGATAACTACCTGCGCGCTTACAACATGAGCAACGGTGAAAAACTGTGGCAGAGCCGTTTACCGGCGGGTGGTCAGGCAACACCGATGACCTATGAAGTGAATGGCAAGCAGTATGTGGTGATCTCCGCAGGCGGTCACGGTTCATTTGGTACGAAGATGGGCGACTATATTGTGGCTTATGCGTTGCCGGATGATATGAAGTAAGATTCGCTCAGATTGCGTGCGCGTTGTTCATGCCGGATGCGGCGTGAACGCCTTATCCGGCCTACAAAACCCTGCAAATTCAGTAGATTGCGGAGTTCACGTAGACCCGATAAGCGTAGCGCATCAGGCAGATTTGCGTTTGTCATCAGTTTAATGCCCGGAGAGATCCGGGCATATTTCCGAATACGGTCTTTTTATACCGTAAACCCTAACATCATCCCCGTATCTTCATGCTCCAGCAGATGGCAGTGCGCCATATAAGCATGTTCTTTCGGTGCATCGTGATTAAACTTCACCAGCACTTCACTGACATTACCTTCTACCTTAACGGTATCTTTCCAGCCCGCGCGATGCGTCGCTGGCGGTTTGCCATTTTCTGACAAGATACGGAACTGCGTGCCGTGAATATGGAACGGATGCAGCATCATGTCGCCCACGCCAGAGATAACCCAACGTTCGTACTGCCCTTTCGCCGCCGCAAACATCGGCTTGTTCATATCAAACGCCTGACCGTTGATTTTATTGGCATGGTGGAAATCGAACTTCCCGCCGTGGTTCATATGATTCATATTGCCATGCCCCATATGCCCCATATGCCCCATCATCTGGCTGTGATCCATCCCGGTCATCGCCTGATCGCCATATTTCTCCATCAGCATCTGCATCCCCATCATATCGAGCATCGGGTCCATAGAGAGTTGCAGCTTACGTACCGTCAAACCTTCCAGCGAAGGTAACGCAGGCAGGCTACTTAACGTATCTGGCAAAGCACCTGAGGCACTAATAGCAATCGGCTGAATCCGCATTACCGGATGCGGCTTGTCAAACGGCGCAATCGCCATCCCCATCTGGCTGACCGGCAGCGTCACCAGGTCAAATGGTTTGTTGTCGTTAACCTCCACCAGCACTTCAAAACGCTCGCCCATCAGCACTGGCAGCTCGTTCACCTTCACCGGTTCAGGCAGCAGACCGCCGTCGCTGGCAATCACATAAAGCGGGCGATTGTCGCTGGTAGCGAAATTGAGCGAGCGGGCGTTACAGCCATTGAGTAAACGCAGGCGCAGCCAGCCGCGCGGTGCGGCGTGTTGCGGGTAGATTGCACCGTTGGTCAGCAACGTATCACCAAACCAGCCCACGGCGGCGGTCATCACATCCAGTTGATAATCAATCTGCCCATCGGCGCTAAATTTCTTATCCTGAACGATCACCGGAACATCATCGATACCCCACTGTTTTGGCAGCATTAATTTCAGGATCTCGTCATCTTCAATCACCACCAGACCAGCCAGCCCCATCGCCACCTGACGCCCAGTTTTGCCGTGCTGATGCGGATGGAACCAGCAGGTAGCGGCAGGTTGATCGACGTTCAGCGTCACCGTGCGTTGACCGCCAGGCGGAATAATCCCCTGCGGGCCGCCGTCCACTTCGCCCGGGACTTCCAGCCCGTGCCAGTGCAACGTCGTCTCTTCCGTCAGTTGGTTATAGATATCAACCGTTACCGCTTTGCCACGCTGTAACTTCACCGCAGGCCCTAACAGATTACCGTTATAGCCCCAGGTGGTCGCCGTTTTCCCGGCAAAGGTGGACTGACCTGGCATTATCGATAATTTTATGCGGCCACGAACATCAGAAGTGAGGAGTTCGGGGATCGGCAGTGTTGGACGTTCGGCGGCAAAAACTGTTCGACTCCACAGCGGCAAAGCCGAAGCCACGCCCAGCGCGACGGAATATTTTAAGAAATCACGGCGTTGCATAGTTATTTCCTTATTCTCAAGCAGGCGAAACAAAATCAAACGTTGAGCATAGTCCTTACCCTTACGGGAAGGTCAAGCCGCAGACACAATTTAATCGACAATAATGGTCGTCGCCTCGCTCACAGTGTGCTAACGTTTATCTTCTTTAAGTCCTGGTAGAAGCAATGAAGACGTTTTTCAGAACAGTGTTATTCGGCAGCCTGATGGCCGTTTGCGCAAACAGTTACGCGCTCAGCGAGTCTGAAGCCGAAGATATGGCCGATTTAACGGCAGTTTTTGTTTTTCTGAAGAACGATTGTGGTTACCAGAACTTACCTAATGGGCAAATTCGTCGCGCACTGGTCTTTTTCGCCCAGCAAAACCAGTGGGATCTCAGCAACTACGACACCTTCGACATGAAATCCCTCGGTGAAGACAGCTACCGGGATCTCAGCGGTATCGGCATTCCCGTCGCGAAAAAGTGCAAAGCCCTGGCCCGCGATTCCTTAAGCCTGCTTGCCTACGTTAAATAATCACAGCTCCTTTTTGTAGAAATATTGACCGTGCAACCACGGTCAATGTTAGCTATTATGTTGCGCTCTTTTTTTACGAGTGTTAACAAAGGAGGTATCAACCCATGGCCGAAAATAAACTGTGGCATGAAACGCTTCACGACCAGTTTGGGCAGTACTTTGCTGTAGATAACGTTCTGTATCATGAAAAGACCGATCACCAGGATCTGATCATTTTTGAGAACGCCGCATTTGGTCGCGTGATGGCGCTGGATGGCGTCGTACAAACCACCGAGCGCGACGAGTTTATCTATCATGAGATGATGACCCACGTTCCACTACTGGCCCACGGTCACGCGAAACATGTGCTGATTATCGGCGGCGGCGACGGTGCCATGCTGCGTGAAGTGACCCGGCACAAAAGCGTTGAGTCAATCACGATGGTGGAAATCGACGCGGGTGTCGTGTCGTTCTGCCGTCAGTATCTGCCCAACCATAACGCCGGTAGCTACGACGATCCGCGCTTTAAACTGGTGATCGACGATGGCGTCAATTTCGTTAATCAAACCAGCCAGACCTTTGATGTCATTATCTCCGACTGCACCGATCCTATCGGTCCCGGCGAAAGTCTGTTCACCTCAGCATTTTATGAAGGCTGCAAACGCTGCCTGAATCCTGGCGGTATCTTCGTCGCACAAAACGGCGTCTGCTTTTTACAGCAGGAAGAGGCTATCGACAGTCATCGCAAACTCAGCCATTACTTCAGCGACGTTGGCTTTTATCAGGCGGCGATCCCGACCTATTACGGCGGCATCATGACCTTTGCATGGGCGACAGATAACGACGCCTTACGCCATCTCTCAACCGAAATTATTCAGGCGCGTTTTCTCGCCTCTGGCCTGAAATGCCGTTATTACAATCCGGCAGTCCATTCGGCAGCTTTTGCCTTACCTCAGTATCTGCAAGACGCTCTGGCTTCACAGCCGTCCTAAGGAGAAGATAAGAAATTGAAAAAACTGAAACTGCATGGCTTTAATAATCTGACCAAAAGTCTGAGTTTTTGTATTTACGATATCTGCTACGCCAAAACTGCCGAAGAGCGCGACGGTTATATTGCTTATATCGATGAACTCTATAATGCCAACCGTCTGACCGAAATCCTGTCAGAAACCTGTTCCATTATCGGGGCCAATATTCTTAACATCGCCCGCCAGGATTACGAACCACAGGGTGCCAGCGTCACTATCCTGGTGAGTGAAGAACCGATCGACCCGAAACTCATCGACAAAACAGAACACCCCGGCCCACTGCCAGAAACGGTCGTTGCCCATCTCGATAAAAGTCATATTTGCGTACATACCTACCCGGAAAGTCATCCTGAAGGCGGTTTATGTACCTTCCGCGCCGATATTGAAGTCTCTACCTGCGGCGTGATTTCTCCGCTGAAGGCGCTGAATTACCTGATCCACCAGCTTGAGTCCGATATCGTAACCATTGATTATCGCGTGCGCGGTTTTACCCGCGACATTAACGGTATGAAGCACTTTATCGACCATGAGATTAATTCGATTCAGAACTTTATGTCTGACGATATGAAGGCGCTGTATGACATGGTGGATGTGAACGTCTATCAGGAAAATATCTTCCATACCAAGATGTTGCTTAAAGAGTTCGACCTTAAGCACTACATGTTCCACACCAAACCGGAAGATTTAACCGACTGCGAGCGCAAAGAAATTACCGCTGCGCTGTGGAAAGAAATGCGCGAGATTTATTACGGGCGCAATATGCCAGCCGTTTAACGGCTCAGGCGGAGCACGGAGGCTCCGCCTGATTTATTTACTTCTGCTGCACGAAATTACGGTACGCCGCCACCACCTGAAGAAAATCCTCAACGCCGCACAGCGACAAGCTCTCTTCGTCGTAGTAGTTCATCCCCTCTTCCATTTCATCGCCAGCGAATTCCAGTTGATTGGCGCGAACCATCACCTCTTCGCCGTCCATCCATAGCGTGTACTCATGCCCAGCCCGCTGCCAGGAACGTTCGCTACCTTTCAATGCGTGCGCCGCTTGTTCCACTTCATCAAGCAAGGCCAGGTTTTCTTTCACCTCTTCATTAAACCAGTGTCCGACCACTTCATGCCCCATGGACATGCGCACCTTTACCACTCCGGTAATATCGCGCAGAAATTCGTAATCCATAGTGTGTTCCTCTGCTCCCGGCAATGCGCCGAAATCGCATTGCGCCATTGATGTAATTATCGCAGCCTTACCGGAGAAAAACAGCGGAACGGCGATGGTTTAGAAATAAAAAATGCCCGGGAATCTCATTCACCGGGCATTGTGTCGTTTATGCGCAGCGCGTGCGCTGACTTTTTAAACTGCAGTCTGGAAAATCACACCATCGGCTTTTTCAGTGTACTGAGAAAGCTGGTTGAAGTTCAGGTAACGGTAAGTATCAACGGCAGTTTTATCCACCTGCGCCACGTAGGTCTGGTACTCTTCCGGCGTCGGCAGTTTGCCAATCAGCGCCGCAACAGCAGCCAGTTCCGCAGAAGCCAGGAAGACGTTCGCGCCAGTACCCAGACGGTTCGGGAAGTTACGGGTCGACGTGGAAACTACCGTCGCACCGTCCGCTACACGCGCCTGGTTGCCCATACACAAGGAACAGCCAGGAATTTCGATACGCGCACCGCTCTTACCGAAGACGCTGTAGTAGCCTTCTTCGGTCAACTGCGCGGCGTCCATACGGGTTGGCGGAGCCACCCACAGGCGGGTCGGCAACTGGCCTTTGTGCGCATCCAGCAGTTTACCAGCAGCACGGAAGTGACCGATGTTAGTCATGCAAGAACCGATAAACACTTCGTCGATCTTCTCGCCCTGTACCGCAGACAGCGGACGCGCGTCGTCCGGATCGTTCGGCGCACAGAGGATTGGCTCTTTGATATCAGCCAGATCGATGTCGATCACTGCCGCGTATTCCGCATCTGCATCGGCTTCCAGCAGCTCAGGATTCGCCAGCCATTTTTCCATGCCCTGAATACGACGTTCGAGAGTACGACGATCGCCATAACCTTCCGCGATCATCCACTTCAGCAGGACGATGTTGGAGTTCAGGTATTCGATGATCGGCTCTTTGTTCAGCTTGATGGTACAACCAGCGGCAGAACGCTCGGCGGACGCATCGGTAAGCTCAAATGCCTGCTCAACTTTCAGATCCGGCAGACCTTCAATTTCCAGAATGCGGCCAGAGAAGATGTTTTTCTTGCCTTTCTTCTCAACGGTCAGCAGACCTTGTTTGATCGCATACAGCGGAATGGCGTGTACCAGATCGCGCAGGGTAATGCCCGGCTGCATCTTGCCTTTGAAGCGCACCAGAACGGATTCCGGCATATCCAGCGGCATTACGCCAGTTGCAGCAGCAAACGCCACCAGACCAGAACCCGCCGGGAAAGAGATACCGATCGGGAAACGGGTATGGGAGTCACCACCCGTACCGACGGTATCCGGCAGCAGCATACGGTTTAGCCAGGAGTGGATTACGCCGTCACCCGGACGCAGCGACACACCGCCACGGTTCATAATGAAGTCCGGCAGCGTGTGGTGCGTGTTAACGTCAACCGGCTTCGGATACGCCGCTGTGTGACAGAAAGACTGCATCACCAGGTCAGCCGAGAAGCCCAGGCACGCCAGGTCTTTCAGTTCATCACGGGTCATCGGGCCAGTGGTATCCTGAGAACCTACAGAAGTCATTTTCGGTTCACAGTACGCGCCTGGACGAATACCTTTCACACCACAGGCGCGACCTACCATTTTCTGCGCCAGCGAGAAGCCACGGTCGCTTTCAGCGACATCTTTCGCCTGACGGAACACATCGCTCTGCGGCAGACCAAGTGCTTCACGCGCTTTGGTGGTCAGGCCACGCCCGATAATCAGCGGAATACGACCACCAGCACGCACTTCATCAATCAGCACGTCGGTTTTCAGTTCGAAGGTCGCCAGCAGCTCGTTGGTTTCGTGGTTACGCACTTCACCTTTGTACGGGTAAACGTCAATCACGTCGCCCATGTTCAGGTTAGAGACGTCCACTTCAATTGGCAGTGCACCCGCGTCTTCCATCGTGTTAAAGAAGATTGGTGCAATTTTACCGCCGAGGCACAGACCACCGCCGCGTTTGTTCGGCACATGCGGAATATCATCGCCCATAAACCACAGGACGGAGTTAGTGGCGGATTTACGCGAAGAACCCGTACCCACAACGTCACCGACATACGCCAGCGGGAAACCTTTCTGTTGCAGAGCTTCAATTTGCTTGATCGGACCAACAGCGCCTGGCTGGTCTGGCTCAATGCCTTCACGGGCGTTTTTCAGCATCGCCAGCGCGTGCAATGGGATGTCCGGGCGCGACCACGCATCCGGTGCCGGAGAAAGGTCATCGGTGTTGGTTTCGCCAGTGACTTTGAAGACGGTAACGGTCAGTTTTTCAGCCAGCGCCGGGCGATTCAGGAACCATTCGGCATCCGCCCAGGACTGCATTACCTGCTTCGCATATTCGTTGCCTGCTTTGGCTTTCTCTTCTACGTCATAGAAGTTATCGAACATCAGCAGCGTGTGGGACAGTGCTTTGGCAGCGATCGGAGCCAGTTTGGCATCGTCCAGCGCATCGATCAGCGGATGAATGTTGTAACCACCCTGCATGGTACCCAGCAGTTCGATGGCTTTTTCCGGAGTCAGCAGTGGGGATTTGGCTTCGCCTTTGGCGACAGCAGCCAGGAAGCCTGCTTTGACATAGGCGGCTTCATCGACGCCAGGGGGAACACGGTTGGTTAACAGATCTAACAGGAATTCTTCTTCGCCCGCGGGCGGGTTTTTCAGCAGCTCTACAAGCGCGGCCATTTGGTTTGCATCCAGGGGTTTGGGCGCAATCCCCTCAGCGGCACGCTCAGCTACGTGCTTACGGTATTCTTCTAGCACGACGGTTCTCCTCGCTCTCATTGTCATAGTGCGGCAGGCGATTCTCTTCACGCTCCTGTGAGACAGCAGTTTGTAGGGTAAATGCCCAGTACCGCAACGGGCAGAATAGCAGGATTTTGACGATGTGTTAATCTGTTTACAAAAAAGCAACATAAAAAAAGTGGCTGAATCGTTAAGGATGGTCTAGAGATTGTTTCCCTCCGTAAAAACTTCGTTAATTCGCATGATGATAATCACCTTTCTCAACGAATCCCAAGATTAGTCAAAATTTAAACTACCGCCTCTTTATACTCAGATTTACAGCACCTGCGGGTGGCAGTTCGCCGACCATTGCGATTTCCTTGAGATCCGAATTATGAAAATGACTTTGCCGTTTAAACCCCATGTGCTGGCGCTAATTTGCAGTGCCGGGCTTTGTGCCGCCTCTGCCGGGCTATATATAAAAAGCCGCACAGTGGAAGCGCCTGTGGAAGCGCAATCGACACAACAGACTGCGCCTGACATCACCGCAGTTACGCTTCCTGCAACGGTTTCCGCGCCCCCCGTAATGCCTGCCGTCGTCAAATCCGCATTCAGCACTGCACAAATCGATCAATGGGTCGCGCCCGTCGCGCTATATCCCGACGCCCTGCTTTCGCAGGTGCTGATGGCATCGACCTATCCGGCAAATGTCGCCCAGGCCGTGCAGTGGTCGCACGACAACCCGCTCAAGCAAGGTGATGCCGCTATTCAGGCAGTATCCGACCAGCCGTGGGATGCCAGCGTTAAATCGCTGGTGGCTTTTCCGCAATTGATGGCGTTGATGGGGGAAAACCCGCAATGGGTGCAAAATCTTGGCGACGCATTTCTGGCGCAGCCGCAGGATGTGATGGACTCGGTACAACGTTTGCGGCAACTGGCGCAACAAACCGGGTCACTGAAGTCATCAACTGAACAAAAGGTCATCACGACAACGAAAAAAGTCGTACCGGCAAATCAGCCCGCCAGCGCCCCTGTCACACAATCAAATACCGTTTCTACGTCCAGCCCCGTCGTCGCAGAACCTGCACCGACCGTAATAACCATTGAGCCCGCCAATCCGGATGTAGTTTATATTCCCAACTACAACCCAACCGTGGTTTACGGCAGTTGGGCCAATACCGCTTATCCGCCGGTTTACCTGCCGCCGCCAGCCGGAGAACCGTTTGTTGACAGCTTTGTGCGCGGATTTGGCTACAGCATGGGCGTTGCTACCACGTATGCACTATTCAGCAGCATCGACTGGGACGATGACGATCATGACCATCATCATCATGACGATGATGATTATAATCACCACGATGGCGGTCATCGTGACGGTAATGGCTGGCAACACAACGGCGACAACATCAATATCGACGTCAACAATTTCAACCGCATTACTGGTGAGCATCTTACTGACAAGAATATGGCATGGCGGCACAATCCGAATTACCGCGATGGTGTGCCTTATCATGATCAGGATATGGCAAAACGGTTTCACCAAACCGATGTTAAAGGCGGCATGAGTGCCACACAGTTACCTGCCCCAACGCGCGACAGCCAGCGCCAGGCGGCAGCAAGCCAGTTTCAGCAACGAACACACGCAGCACCAGTCATTACACGAGATACCCAACGTCAGGCTGCGGCACAGCGGTTTAATGAAGCGGAACACTATGGCAATTATGACGACTTCCGCGAGTTCAGCCGCCACCAACCACTGACCCAGCAGCAAAAGGACGCCGCTCGTCAGCGTTATCAGTCTGCCTCACCTGAGCAGCGCCAGGCGGCCCGCGAGAAAATGCAGACTAACTCACACAACCAGCAGCGAAGAGAGGCGGCGCGTCAGCGTATTCAGTCAGCCTCGCCAGAACAGCGCCAGGCGGCCCGCGAGAAAATGCAGACTAACTCGCACAACCAGCAGCGAAGAGAGGCAGCGCGTCAGCGTATCCAGTCTGCCTCGCCTGAGCAGCGCCAGGTTTTTCGAGAGAAAGTTCAGGAGAGCCGCCCGCAACGTCTGAACGACAATAACCATACTGCCCGACTGAATAATGAGCAACGGTCAGCGGTACGCGAACGGTTGTCTGAACGTGGAGCAAGGAGACTGGAAAGGTAAATTGCAGGCATAAAAAAAGCGGCGTAGTTAGCCGCTTAAGACTGATGACAAACATCGAATTGCCCGATGCGCAAGTTTATCGGGCCTACATGGCTCCTGCAATATATTGAATTTGCATGATTTTGTAGGTCGAATAAGGCGTTCACGCCGCATCCGGCATCAACAACGAGCACTTTATCAACAATCTGAAGCGGCCTGGTCAGCCGCTTCTTAATTTACCGGATGTTCCGGCACAAGAAGAATTACTTCTTCTTCGCTTTCGGGTTCGGCAGGTCGGTGATGCTACCTTCGAACACTTCTGCTGCCAGGCCCACAGACTCGTGCAGAGTCGGGTGCGCGTGGATGGTCAGCGCGATGTCTTCAGCGTCACAACCCATTTCGATCGCCAGACCGATTTCACCCAGCAGCTCGCCGCCGTTGGTACCGACAATCGCACCACCGATCACACGGTGAGACTCTTTGTCGAAAATCAGCTTGGTCATACCGTCTGCGCAGTCGGAAGCGATCGCACGACCAGAAGCAGCCCACGGGAAGGTGGCGGTTTCGTAGCTGATGCCTTTCTCTTTCGCTTCTTTCTCAGTCAGACCTACCCATGCAACTTCTGGTTCGGTATAAGCGATGGACGGGATAACTTTCGGATCGAAGTAGTGTTTTTGACCTGCGATAACTTCAGCGGCAACGTGACCTTCGTGAACACCTTTGTGTGCCAGCATCGGCTGACCGACGATATCGCCGATAGCAAAGATGTGCGGCACGTTAGTGCGCAGCTGTTTGTCAACGCGGATGAAGCCACGGTCGTCCACTTCCACGCCAGCTTTGCCTGCATCGAGGTTTTTACCGTTCGGCACACGACCAATCGCTACCAGTACGGCGTCGTAACGCTGCGGTTCAGCCGGTGCTTTTTTACCTTCCATCGTCACATAAATACCGTCTTCTTTCGCTTCAACGGCGGTAACTTTGGTTTCCAGCATCAGGTTGAATTTCTTGCTGATACGCTTGGTGAAGACTTTAACGATGTCTTTGTCCGCCGCCGGGATAACCTGGTCGAACATTTCAACCACGTCAATCTGTGAACCCAGCGCGTGGTATACGGTACCCATTTCCAGACCGATGATACCGCCGCCCATTACCAGCAGGCGTTCTGGTACTTCTTTCAGTTCCAGCGCGTCAGTGGAGTCCCAGATACGCGGATCTTCATGCGGAATAAACGGCAGTTGAATCGGGCGAGAACCCGCTGCAATGATCGCGTTGTCGAAGTTGATCACGGTTTTACCGTTCTCACCTTCAACTTCCAGGGTGTTAGCCCCGGTGAATTTACCCAGACCGTTGACCACTTTGACTTTGCGGCCTTTCGCCATACCAGCCAGACCACCGGTCAGCTGATTGATCACTTTCTCTTTCCAGGTACGAATCTTGTCGATATCGGTTTTCGGTTCGCCGAAGACGATACCGTGTTCAGCCAGCGCTTTGGCTTCTTCGATAACTTTTGCTACGTGCAGCAGTGCTTTAGAAGGGATACAGCCGACGTTCAGGCAAACACCACCAAGGGTGTTGTAGCGTTCTACGATTACGGTTTCCAGACCTAAATCAGCGCAACGGAAGGCAGCG
Source organism: Escherichia sp. E14V7 (assembly GCF_004212225.1). Taxonomy (NCBI): domain Bacteria; kingdom Pseudomonadati; phylum Pseudomonadota; class Gammaproteobacteria; order Enterobacterales; family Enterobacteriaceae; genus Escherichia; species Escherichia sp. E14V7. The sequence continues at coordinate 157,928 of NZ_RHJJ01000007.1, read as the reverse complement.
GAGTAACCTGCGGGGCCTGCCCCAAGTACCACGACCTGAGTTTTGATTTCAGTACTCATCATGACCTCTATATATTTATCTCCGGCGGGTCTGACGTTTTTTTTATGACGCCCATTATCCACCGGGTCGTTCTATCCGTCGGTATTTTACAAAATTGTTAACAATTTTTAAACAACAAACGGCAACCGATTTGTCTATTCGCTAATAACCTCAATACATTCATGAGATTACCAGAAAAAAGCCGGCCGTTGGGCCGGCTCTTTTACTTACATCACCAGACGGCGAATGTCAGACAGCGTGTTGTTAATGATGGTAATGAAACGGGCACCATCAGCACCGTCGATCACGCGGTGGTCGAAGGAGAGAGAAATCGGCAGCATCAGACGCGGCACGAACTCTTTACCATTCCACACCGGCTCCATCGCGGACTTGGAAACGCCGAGGATAGCCACTTCCGGCGCGTTCACAATCGGCGCGAAGTGGGTAGTACCCAGGCCGCCGATGCTGGAGATGGTGAAGCAACCGCCCTGCATTTCGCCCGCAGTCAGCTTACCGTCACGCGCTTTCTTAGAAATAGTCATCAGCTCGCGAGACAGCTCGATGATGCCTTTCTTGTTGACGTCTTTGAATACCGGAACAACCAGACCGTTCGGGGTATCCACCGCCACACCGATGTTGATGTACTTCTTCAGGGTCAGACGCTGACCGTCTTCCGACAGCGAACTGTTGAAGCGAGGCATCTGCTCAAGAGCTGCAGCAACGGCTTTCATGATGAAGACAACTGGGGTTATCTTCACATCCAGCTTACGTTTCGCTGCTTCTTCGTTCTGCTGTTTACGGAACGCTTCCAGCTCGGTGATATCGGTTTTGTCGAAGTGAGTAACGTGCGGGATCATCACCCAGTTACGGCTCAGGTTAGCACCAGAGATTTTCTGAATGCGGCCCAGTTCCACTTCTTCGATTTCACCAAACTTGCTGAAGTCCACTTTAGGCCACGGCAGCATGCCTGGGATACCGCCGCCAGTCGCTGCCGGAGCCGCTTCTGCACGTTTGATAGCTTCTTTCACGTAAGCCTGAACGTCTTCGCGCAGGATACGACCTTTACGGCCAGTGCCCTTCACTTTCGCCAGGTTAACACCAAACTCGCGTGCCAGACGGCGGATCAGCGGAGTCGCGTGAACGTAAGCGTCGTTTTCAGCAAATTCAGATTTGCCTTCAGCTTTCGCAGCCGGAGCTGCTGCCGGGGCTTCAGCTTTTGCTGCCGGAGCCGGGGCTGCCGCTTCCTGTTTCGCAGGAGCTGCCGCAGGCGCTGCGCCTTCAACTTCGAAGATCATAATCAGCGAGCCAGTTTTCACTTTATCGCCAACGTTGACTTTCAGTTCCTTCACGACGCCTGCAAACGGAGCCGGAACTTCCATAGAAGCTTTGTCACCTTCTACGGTGATCAGTGACTGTTCAGCGGCAACTTTGTCGCCCACTTTCACCATCACTTCAGTCACTTCAACTTCGTCACCGCCGATATCCGGAACGTTAACTTCTTTCACGCCAGTCGCTGGTGCAGGGGCCGCTGCCGGAGCCGCTTCCTGTTTAGCTGCCGGAGCTGCCGCGCCTGCTTCACCCGCGACTTCGAAGACCATAATCAGCGAGCCGGTAGACACTTTGTCACCCACGTTCACTTTGATCTCTTTCACGGTGCCTGCAAACGGAGCAGGAACTTCCATAGAAGCTTTATCGCCTTCTACGGTGATCAGCGACTGCTCAGCTTCAACTTTGTCGCCCACTTTCACCAGGATTTCGGTCACTTCAACTTCGTCGCTGCCGATATCCGGAACGTTAACGTCTTTTGCCGCTGCAGCCGCTGGTGCTGCTGCCGGAGCTGCTTCTTTCTTCTCTTCTGCCTGAGCAGGTGCAGCGTCTGCTGCACCGTCGGCGGAATCGAAAATCATAATCAGTGCGCCGGTCTGGGTTTTATCGCCAACAGAGACTTTGATCTCTTTAACGATACCCGCCTGCGGAGACGGAACTTCCATAGAGGCTTTGTCGCCTTCTACGGTGATCAGCGACTGTTCGGCTTCAACTTTGTCGCCCACTTTGACTAGGATCTCGGTGATTTCAACTTCATCAGCCCCGATGTCCGGTACTTTGATTTCGATAGCCATTATTCTTTTACCTCTTACGCCAGACGCGGGTTAACTTTATCTGCATCGATGTTGAATTTGGCGATTGCGTCAGCAACCACTTTCTTATCGATTTCGCCACGTTTAGCCAGTTCGCCCAGCGCCGCTACAACCACGTAGGAAGCATCAACTTCGAAGTGGTGACGCAGGTTCTCACGGCTGTCGGAACGACCGAAGCCATCAGTACCCAGGACGCGGTAGTCGTCAGCCGGTACGTAAGTACGGACCTGCTCAGCGAACAGTTTCATATAGTCGGTAGATGCCACTGCCGGAGCGTCGTTCATCACCTGAGCGATGTATGGAACGCGCGGAGTTTCCAGCGGGTGCAGCATGTTCCAGCGTTCACAATCCTGACCATCACGCGCCAGTTCGGTGAAGGAAGTCACGCTATAAACGTCAGAACCTACGCCGTAATCTTTCGCCAGGATCTCTGCCGCTTCACGGACGTGACGCAGGATAGAACCGGAGCCCAGCAGCTGAACTTTACCTTTGCTACCTTCAATGGTTTCGAGTTTGTAGATACCTTTACGGATACCTTCCTCAGCACCTTCCGGCATTGCCGGCATGTGGTAGTTTTCGTTCAGCGTAGTGATGTAGTAGTAAACGTTCTCTTGTTTTTCACCGTACATACGCTCCAGACCGTCATGCATGATGACAGCAACTTCGTAAGCGTAAGCCGGGTCGTAAGAGATACAGTTCGGGATAGTCAGCGACTGGATGTGGCTGTGACCATCTTCGTGCTGCAGACCTTCGCCGTTCAGGGTGGTACGACCGGAAGTACCGCCGATCAGGAAGCCACGCGCTTGCTGGTCGCCAGCCGCCCAGCACAGATCGCCGATACGCTGGAAGCCGAACATCGAGTAATAGATGTAGAACGGAATCATCGGCAGATTGTTGGTGCTGTAAGAGGTCGCCGCTGCCAGCCAGGAACACCCTGCGCCCAGCTCGTTGATCCCTTCCTGCAGAATCTGACCTTTCTCGTCTTCTTTATAGTAAGCAACCTGCTCGCGGTCCTGCGGGGTGTACTGCTGACCGTTCGGGCTGTAAATACCAATCTGACGGAACAGACCTTCCATACCGAAAGTACGCGCTTCGTCGGCGATGATCGGTACCAGACGATCTTTGATCGACTTGTTCTTCAGCATTACGTTCAGGGCACGAACGAAAGCGATTGTGGTGGAGATCTCTTTGCTCTGCTCTTCCAGCAGCGCGCCGAAGTCTTGCAGGCTCGGCAGCTCCAGCTTCTCGGTGAAGTTCGGCTGGCGGCTTGGCAGATAACCGTGCAGTTTCTGACGCTGAGCGTGCAGATAGGTATGCTCTTCAGAACCTTCCGGGAAGGTGATGTACGGCAGTTTTTCGATATCTGCATCAGACACCGGCACATTGAAACGGTCGCGGATGTGACGCACGCCGTCCATGTTCATTTTCTTAACCTGGTGCGCGATGTTTTTACCTTCAGCCGCGTCGCCCATGCCGTAACCTTTAATGGTATGAGCAAGGATTACTGTCGCTTTGCCTTTGGTTTCCTGCGCTTTCTTGAATGCAGCGTAGATTTTCTTCGGATCGTGACCACCACGGTTCAGTGCCCAGATCTGCTCGTCAGTCCAGTCTGCAACCAGTGCTGCGGTTTCAGGATATTTACCGAAGAAGTGTTCACGAACGTATGCACCATCTTTCGATTTGAAGGTCTGGTAGTCGCCGTCAACGGTTTCGTTCATCAGCTGGATCAGTTTACCGCTGGTATCTTTACGCAGCAGTTCATCCCAACGGCTACCCCACATCACTTTGATCACGTTCCAGCCAGCACCTTCGAAGATGCCTTCCAGTTCGTTGATGATCTTGCCGTTACCGGTGACCGGGCCGTCAAGACGCTGCAGGTTACAGTTGATAACGAAGACCAGGTTATCCAGTTTTTCACGGGTAGCGATAGTGATCGCACCTTTGGATTCCGGTTCGTCCATTTCACCGTCGCCGAGGAACGCGTAAACGGTTTGTTTAGAGGTATCTTTCAGGCCACGGTGTTCCAGATATTTCAGGAATTTAGCCTGGTAAATAGCACCAATCGGACCCAGACCCATAGATACGGTCGGGAACTGCCAGAATTCCGGCATCAGTTTCGGGTGCGGATAGGAAGAGAGGCCATTGCCGTGAACTTCCTGACGGAAGTTATCCAGCTGCTCCTGAGTCAGACGACCTTCCAGGAAAGCACGTGCGTACACGCCCGGGGAGATGTGGCCCTGGAAGTAAACCAGGTCGCCGCCATCCTGCTCGTTACGTGCACGGAAGAAGTGGTTAAAGCACACATCATAAATGGTTGCGGAAGACTGGAAGGACGCCATGTGGCCGCCCAGTTCGAGGTCTTTTTTCGACGCACGCAGAACCGTCATGATGGCGTTCCAGCGGATAGCTGAACGAATACGGCGTTCCAGTTCCAGATTACCCGGATACTCCGGTTGTTCTTCAACGGGGATGGTGTTGATGTAGTTGCTGATACCGGTGCCCGCGGCTACGTTGACACCGCCTTTGCGGGCTTCAGCAAGCAGTTGGTCGATCAGATACTGAGCACGCTCAACACCTTCTTCACGGATGACCGATTCGATCGCCTGGAGCCAGTCGCGAGTTTCGATCGGATCCACGTCATTTGGGAAACGTTCTGACATGGGTTATTCCTTATCTATCTAATAACGTTGAGTTTTCTGGAACCTGTCCCATTGAACTCTCGCCGGAAAGCTCAATAAGACAGGTTCTACGTTTAGTTGCCGCGCTTTTATATGCGCTTGATTTACAACATCTTCTGGATAATTTTTACCAGAAAAATCACTAATTCTTTCGTTGCTCCAGACGGCGCAGAGAACGCTCACGGCGACTCTCTTCACGGCTTCTGTCGAGCAAAATTTCTTCGATAAAGGCCAGATGACGATGCGATGCTTCGCGCGCTTCTTCCGGCTTACCGGCCATAATCGCTTCGAATATGCGGGTGCGGTGACTACTCACCAGCGGCAGCATCTCGCGACGCGAATAGAGCAATTCGAAGTTCTGACGGACATTCTGGGCCAACATCGGCTCCATACACCTTAGCAGATGAAGCAAAACCACATTGTGGGCCGCTTCGGTGACGGCAATCTGATACTGGAGTACGGCGTTTGATTCCGCGTCCAGATCGCCAGACTGCTGCGCCAGTTCTATGGCGTGGTGGAGTTCACGGATGCGTTCCTTGTCTTCATCGGTACTACGCAGCGCGGCGTAATAAGCGGCGATACCTTCCAGGGCGTGTCGTGTTTCGAGCAAGTCATACTGTGATTCAGGATGGTCGGAGAGCAGCTCCACCAGCGGATCGCTGAAGCTTTGCCAGAGGCTGCTCTGAACAAACGTGCCGCCACCCTGGCGACGAAGCAACAAGCCCTTCGCTTCGAGACGTTGAATCGCCTCACGCAATGAGGGACGGGATACATCGAACTGTTTTGCCAGTTCGCGTTCCGGTGGGAGTTTTTCGCCCGGGCGGAGAGTGCCTTCGAGGATCAAAAACTCCAGTTGCTGCTCAATCACATCGGAGAGTTTTGGTTGGCGGATTTTGCTGTAGGCCATGAGTTCCTGTCTTAAGCCACTTGCCGAAGTCAATTGGTCTTACCAATTTCATGTCTGTGACGCTAAAGTAACAAAGTATTCACCTTATGTCCATACAGGTTTTGATTGAAATCATGAAACTGTGCACATTTTAACAACTTGACATATATAACGTTTCAAAGTTGTAACTATGCACAAATGTAGACTTTACGTAAGAAAGGGATTTTTTAACGATTATTAAACTATAAAAATCCGAGTTGAACCGATTCACTTACCAATTTATCGGTTTTTAATTCAAAAATAATGAATTTATATTCATTTTATATATTGAGCGGATTTGAGGCTGATCTTTACAAACGGTTCCTTTTTAAGCAACTCATCTTCAACCATGCATAAAGCGGGTGCATTCGCTGCCGCATACCATTATTCTTGATCTGACGGAAGTCTTTTTGTAACAATTCAAACGCCTTTGATGTAAACAAATTAATACAACAAACGGAATTGCAAACTTACACACGCATCACTGCGTAGATCAAAAAAACAATCACCGCACGAGGTTTCATGATGGAAGGTCAACAGCACGGCGAGCAGCTAAAGCGCGGCCTTAAAAACCGCCATATTCAGCTTATCGCGCTGGGTGGCGCGATAGGGACAGGGCTATTCCTGGGTAGCGCCTCCGTAATTCAGTCCGCAGGGCCAGGGATTATCCTGGGTTATGCCATTGCAGGTTTTATCGCCTTTCTGATCATGCGTCAGCTAGGTGAAATGGTGGTCGAAGAACCTGTCGCAGGCTCCTTCAGCCACTTTGCTTATAAATACTGGGGCAGCTTTGCCGGATTCGCTTCTGGCTGGAACTATTGGGTACTGTACGTTTTAGTTGCCATGGCAGAACTTACGGCTGTCGGCAAATACATTCAGTTCTGGTATCCGGAAATCCCCACCTGGGCTTCTGCCGCCGTATTCTTTGTGGTGATCAACGCCATCAACCTGACCAACGTAAAAGTGTTTGGCGAGATGGAGTTCTGGTTTGCCATTATCAAAGTTATCGCGGTGGTAGCGATGATCATCTTCGGCGGCTGGCTGCTGTTCAGCGGCAACGGCGGCCCGCAGGCAAGTGTTAGTAACCTGTGGGATCAGGGTGGCTTCCTGCCGCACGGCTTCACCGGGCTGGTGATGATGATGGCGATTATCATGTTCTCGTTCGGTGGTCTGGAACTGGTGGGGATCACCGCTGCAGAAGCTGATAACCCGGAGCAAAGCATCCCGAAAGCAACTAATCAGGTTATCTACCGCATCCTGATTTTCTACATTGGTTCGTTAGCCGTTCTGCTCTCACTGATGCCGTGGACACGCGTTACCGCTGACACCAGCCCGTTTGTGCTGATCTTCCACGAGTTAGGCGATACCTTTGTGGCAAATGCGCTGAACATCGTGGTACTGACGGCTGCGCTCTCCGTGTACAACAGCTGCGTATATTGCAACAGCCGTATGCTGTTCGGTCTGGCACAACAGGGTAACGCACCGAAAATGCTCGCTTCCGTCGATAAACGCGGCGTACCAGTAAATACCATTCTGGTATCTGCGCTGGTTACGGCATTGTGCGTACTGATTAACTACCTTGCCCCAGAGTCCGCTTTCGGACTGTTAATGGCGCTGGTGGTTTCTGCACTGGTTATTAACTGGGCGATGATTAGCCTGGCACATATGAAGTTCCGTCGCGCTAAGCAAGAACAAGGTGTGGCAACTCGTTTCCCTGCCCTGCTCTATCCGCTGGGTAACTGGATCTGTCTGCTGTTTATGGCGGCGGTACTGGTGATAATGCTGATGACGCCGGGAATGGCGATCTCGGTTTACCTGATCCCGGTATGGCTGGTTGTGTTAGGTATCGGTTATCTATTCAAAGAGAAAACCGCAAAAGCCGTAAAAGCACATTAATCTCTCTACGCCCTCACCCGTTCTGGGTGAGGGCAGCAATATTTACACCAATGTCCCGTAAATCGTCAGTAGCGCAATCACCACCACAACCACGAACGAGGTTTTCTTCGCCATTGAAACCGCTGCTTTCGGTGTCTCAACCTTATCGACATGCGGTTCACGCGCCAGTGAGAACTGTGCCAGACGCGTTAACACCTGGTATTGCGATGTATGGAAATCGGTCAGTGAAGCAAACCAGGCTGGTAACGCTTTCTCACCGTGACCAATCAAGGCATAAACTACGCCCGCAAGGCGAACTGGCACCCAATCCAGTACATGAAGCACGGCATCAACCCCCGACTGTAAACGATGATGCGGCGTCTGGTAGCGCGCCAGCCAGTATTGCCATGCGCGCAAGAATGCATAGCCCATCAGGGTAACGGGTCCCCAGATACCGCCTACAATTAGCCAGAACAGTGGCGCAAGGTAAAAACGAAAGTTAATCCACAGCAGGGCATTTTGCAGTTCACGCAAAAACTCACGCTCATCGCAGCCTGCGGGGACGCCATGAATCATGGTTAACTCGCCAGCCATCGTGGAACGGGCATGGCTGTCGTTACGAGAAGCTGCGGTCAGATAAGCATGATAATGGAGACGAACTTTTCCTGCGCCAATACACAACAAACCAATCAACAGCCACACCACCAGCGTCGGGACGTTGAACAATAGCCCATGCAACGCGCGCAACAGTAAAAAGGTCGCCCCCATCGCGATAATGGTCATTCCTAATGTGCGCCCCAGCGAGAAATGTTTCACCCGACGGAAAAACGCCTCGAGGCGGTGATCAAGCTGCCAGTGCTCGCCCAACTTAAACAGGCGCTCGAAAATTAACACCAGTAAGGTTGTAAACAGCGTCATGTTGTCTCCTTGCTGACCAGGGCGCGAAACCGTGCCCAATCAAAGGCAGGGCCGGGATCGGTTTTCCGATCCGGCGCAATATCACAATGTCCCGTCATATTACTGGCAATGGCTGGATAGCGATGAATCAATGCCCGCGTAACCGCCGCAAGCTGTTGATACTGCGCATCGGTATACGCCAGCGTATCAGTGCCTTCCAACTCAATCCCAATGGAGAAATCATTACAGCGTTCGCGCCCCTGATACATGGAAACACCCGCATGCCAGGCGCGTTTATCGAAAGGAACATACTGGACAATTTCACCATCACGGCGAATCAAACAGTGAGCGGAGACGCGCAAATGGGCAATCTCTGCAAAGAAGGGATGTGCCTGCGGATCAATAGTTCCGGTGAATAATGCATCAATCCACGGACCGCCAAACTCGCCTGGCGGCAGGCTAATATTGTGCACCACCAGCAAGGTGGGAGTTTCGTCATCCGGGCGACAATCGTAATGTGGTGAGGGAACGCGGCGCGCGCCGACCAGCCACCCCTGTTCTAACAACATGCAGGATCTCCTTATATGTGGTGCTAATACCCGGTTCAGAGTAGCATGTTTCTACCTTATGATTCGTTAGCTATCTGGAGTTTTAACATGCCGCCTCGCCGCTATAACCCTGACACCCGACGTGACGAGCTGCTGGAACGCATTAATCTCGATATCCCCGGCGCGGTGGCCCAGGCGCTGCGAGAAGATTTAGGCGGAACAGTCGATGCCAACAACGACATTACGGCAAAACTTTTACCGGAAAATTCACGCTCTCATGCCACGGTGATCACCCGCGAAGAGGGCGTATTTTGTGGTAAACGCTGGGTTGAAGAAGTGTTTATTCAACTGGCAGGCGACGATGTCACCATTACCTGGCATGTGGATGACGGTGATGTCATTAACGCCAATCAACTCCTTTTCGAACTCGAAGGCCCATCTCGCGTGCTGTTAACCGGCGAACGTACTGCGCTTAATTTTGTACAAACTCTTTCTGGCGTAGCCAGTAAGGTTCGCCACTATGTTGAGTTGCTGGAAGGCACCGATACGCAGTTGCTGGATACGCGAAAAACCTTACCCGGCCTGCGTTCTGCCCTGAAATACGCGGTACTTTGCGGCGGCGGGGCTAACCATCGTCTGGGGCTTTCTGACGCCTTCCTGATCAAAGAAAACCATATTATTGCCTCCGGCTCAGTGCGCCAGGCGGTCGAAAAAGCGTCCTGGCTGCACCCGGATGCGCCAGTAGAAGTTGAAGTCGAGAATCTGGAAGAACTTGATGAAGCACTGAAAGCAGGTGCCGATATCATTATGCTGGATAACTTCGACACAGAACAGATGCGCAAAGCCGTTAAACGCACCAACGGCAAGGCGCTGCTGGAAGTGTCTGGCAACGTCACCGACAAAACGCTGCGCGAGTTTGCTGAAACGGGCGTGGACTTTATCTCCGTCGGTGCGCTAACTAAACACGTACAGGCACTCGACCTTTCAATGCGTTTTCGCTAATTGCTGACAGATTTATCCGCTCCATCGCGGGCGGATAATCTCCCCTTCCCCAACTTTCTTCGTAGCGCCTCGCAAATTTCTTGTCTTTCGCTGCAACGTAATAAAAAACCTCTGAAGCCGCCTTCCCGTTTCGTTTTTTGCCCCTCGCCTGTGCTGATGGCGTTTGCCAAAGTAGCGCCAACCAAATCAAGGAGCGAAACAGATGGACAAGCAACGCGGTTTTACACTTATCGAACTGATGGTGGTTATTGGCATCATTGCCATTTTAAGCGCCATTGGTATTCCCGCTTATCAAAACTACCTGCGCAAAGCCGCACTTACCGACATGCTACAAACCTTTGTGCCTTACCGTACCGCCGTAGAATTGTGCGCGCTGGAACATGGCGGACTGGACACCTGCGACGGCGGCAGCAATGGCATCCCCTCGCCTACCACCACCCGCTATGTTTCAGCCATGAGTGTGGCAAAGGGCGTGGTGTCACTGACCGGGCAAGAGAGTCTCAATGGGCTAAGCATCGTTATGACACCCGGTTGGGATAACGCTAACGGTGTCACCGGCTGGACGCGCAACTGCAATATTCAAAGTGACAGCGCATTGCAGCAAGCCTGCGAAGATGTCTTCCGCTTTGATGACGCCAACTAAGGAGCGGCGATGAATATTTCACAGCTCACCGTCCTGTGTTTGCGTTACCAGGGGGTCTTACTGGATGCCAGCGAAGAAGTGGTTCATGTTGCGGTGGTCGATGCCCCCTCACATGAGTTGCTGGACGCATTGCATTTCGCTACCACCAAACGTATTGAGATCACCTGCTGGACGCGCCAACAGATGGAAGGTCACGCCAGTCGCAAACAACAGACATTGCCCGTAGCCGTTCAGGAGAAACATCAGCCTAAAGCAGAATTGCTGGCTCATACGTTGCAATCTGCACTGGAACAACGCGCATCAGATATTCATATCGAACCAGCGGACAATAGCTATCACATCCGCTTGCGTATCGACGGCGTTCTGCATCCTTTACCTGATGTTTCACTGGATGCCGGAGTCGCTTTAACCGCCAGGTTAAAAGTGCTGGGAAGCCTGGATATTGCGGAACATCGCCTGCCGCAGGACGGGCAATTCACTGTCGAACTGGCAGGGAACGACGTCTCATTTCGTATTGCTACCTTGCCATGTCGCGGCGGTGAAAAGGTGGTATTACGGTTGTTACAGCAGGTGGACCAGGCGCTGGATGTCAACACGCTGGGAATGCAACCATCACAACTGACGGACTTTACCCACGCCTTGCAGCAACCACAGGGACTGGTGCTGGTAACTGGCCCTACCGGCAGCGGCAAAACAGTCACGCTGTATAGCGCACTGCAAACGCTGAATACCGCCGATATTAATATTTGCAGCGTGGAAGATCCGGTTGAGATCCCCATCGCTGGGCTAAACCAGACACAAATCCATCCGCGTGCCGGACTCACCTTTCAGGGCGTTTTGCGTGCGTTATTGCGCCAGGATCCTGACGTCATCATGATCGGAGAGATCCGCGATGGCGAAACGGCAGAAATTGCCATTAAAGCCGCGCAAACGGGTCATCTGGTATTGTCCACGCTACACACCAACTCCACCTGCGAAACGCTGGTGCGTTTACAGCAAATGGGCGTTGCTCGCTGGATGCTCTCGTCGGCCCTCACTCTGGTAATAGCCCAGCGCCTGGTACGTAAACTTTGTCCGCATTGCCGCCAGCGGCAAGGGGAACCGATCCGCCTTCCGGACAATGTATGGTCATCTCCGCTGTCCCGCTGGCAGGCACCGGGTTGTGAACATTGCTACCACGGTTTTTATGGTCGTACCGCCTTGTTTGAAGTCCTGCCCATTACACCAGCCATACGCCAGCTTATTTCCTCTAATACTGAAGTTGAATCGCTGGAAACGCACGCCAGGCGGACAGGTATGCGCACACTTTTTGAAAACGGCTGCCTGGCCGTGGAACAGGGCTTAACCACCTTTGAAGAGTTAATCCGCGTGTTGGGGATGCCGCATGGCGAATAAGCAACTCTGGCGATGGCATGGCATAACCGGCGACGGCAATGCGCAAGATGGGATGCAATGGTCTGAGAGCCGTGCTTTGCTACTTTTGGCTCTACAGCAGCAAAGGGTTACCCCACTAAGCCTGAAGCGAATCGCCATCAATTCTGCGCATTGGCGAGGAGATAAAAGCGCGGAAGTCATTCATCAACTGGCGACGCTACTCAAAGCCGGGTTAACGCTTTCTGAAGGGCTGGCACTGCTGGCGGAACAGCATCCAAGTAAGCAATGGCAGGCATTGTTGCAATCGCTGGCGCACGATCTCGAACAGGGCGTGGCCTTTTCCAGTGCCTTATCGCCCTGGTCAGAGGTTTTTCCGCCGCTTTACCAGTCGATGATCCGTACGGGGGAAGTGACCGGTAAGCTGGATGAATGCTGCTTTGAACTGGCGCGTCAGCAAAAAGCCCAGCGCCAGTTGGCCGACAAAGTGAAATCAGCGTTGCGTTATCCCATCATCATTTTAGCAATGGCAATCATGGTAGTTGTGGCAATGCTGCATTTTGTGCTGCCGGAGTTTGCCGCTATCTATAAGACCTTCAACACCCCACTACCGACGCTAACGCAGGGGATCATGATGCTGGCAGACTTTAGTGGCAAATGGGGCTGGCTGCTGATAGTGCTCGGCTTTCTGCTGGCGATAGCCAACAAACTGCTGATGCGTCACCCTACCTGGCTTATTGCGCGGCAGAAATGGTTATTACGCATCCCGATAATGGGAGCCCTGATGCGGGGACAAAAACTCACGCAGATCTTTACGATTCTGGCGCTGACACAAAGTGCAGGGATTACTTTTTTGCAGGGAGTGGAGAGCGTCAGGGAGACGATGCGCTGCCCGTACTGGGCGCAACTTCTGACACAAATTCAGCATGATATCAGTAACGGTCACCCCATCTGGCTGGCGCTAAAAAATGCGGGGGAGTTTAGCCCACTCTGTTTGCAGTTAGTGAGGACAGGAGAGACATCCGGGTCGCTGGATATCATGCTGGAGAATCTTGCCCATCATCATCGGGATAACACGCTGGCGCTGGCAGATAACCTTGCCGCCTTACTGGAACCGGCGTTGCTGGTCATTACTGGAGGAATTATCGGTACGTTGGTGGTGGCAATGTATCTGCCAATTTTCCATCTGGGCGATGCGATGAGTGGGGTGGGATAATGCTGGCGTGTTGCTCCACGCCAGCATTGGGAGATTACAGATTATTGAAGATGCGGTTTTCTTGTTCCAGTACGCGGATAAACGTGGTGCGTTTGGTCAGCTCTTTCAGGCGTGAAGCCCCAACGTAAGTGCAGGCTGAACGCAGACCGCCTAAAATATCACGCGCGGTATTTTCAACCGGACCGCGCAGAGGAAGCTTAACGGTTTTACCTTCTGCAGCGCGATATTCCGCAACGCCGCCAACGTGACGTTTCATCGCAGACTCGGAGCTCATACCGTAGAACAGCATAAATTTCTCGCCGTTCTCTTCAACAATACGGCCGCCGCTCTCTTCGTGACCCGCCAGCATTCCGCCAAGCATTACGAAATCGGCACCGCCACCAAAAGCTTTCGCGACATCGCCCGGTGTGGTACAGCCGCCATCGCTGACGATCATCCCGCCCAGACCGTGCGCGGCATCGGCGCATTCGATCACCGCAGAAAGCTGCGGATAACCGACGCCCGTTTTCACGCGAGTTGTACAAACAGAGCCAGGACCAATACCAACTTTAACGATATCAGCACCGGAGAGGATAAGCTCCTCACACATTTCGCCAGTTACCACATTGCCTGCACAAATAGTTTTTGTCGGCCACGCTTCACGCGCCTTCGCAACAAACTGCACGAAGTGCTCAGAATATCCATTCGCAACATCAATACAAACGAAGTTTAATGCCGGGTTCAGGTCGAGAATTTGTTTAGTTTTTTCGAAATCGGCATCCGACGTACCGGTAGAAACCATCACATGTTTCAGCACATCAGCAGAAGAATTGTTGATAAATGCTTGCCACTCTTCAACAGAGTAATGTTTATGTACAGCGGTCAAAATATCGAAAGAAGCCAGTGCCGTAGCCATACTAAAAGTGCCTACGGTGTCCATATTTGCGGCGATAATCGGCACGCCGGACCAGCTTTGACCTGAATGTTTGAAGGTGAATTGACGTTCCAGTTCAACATCGGAACGGCTTTTAAGAGTAGAGCGTTTAGGGCGGATGAGGACGTCTTTAAAACCTAACTTCAGATCTTCTTCGATACGCATGTGCAGATTCCTGGGGTTAATGGCTATAAGGGTAAGAGCGCAACTCCAGTGACGCTATCATACGCACTAATCGATATGGCGCAAGACTGCGAAATTGTCTTTTTTTACGCTACAATCCCATAAATTTACCTGGTAAATAGTGGGCGAACGTTTCATCAATTTCGCTTTCGCGCGCTCTTTATTAACATTTTGATAATCATGATGAATTCCCAGGAATATAGATTATGAGGTATACAGTTGCCTTAACAGGCGGCATTGGCAGTGGCAAGAGTACCGTTGCAAATGCATTTGCTGACCTCGGAATTAATGTCATTGATGCCGATATTATTGCGCGTCAGGTGGTTGAACCAGGTACACCTGCACTGCGTGCCATTGCTGAACACTTTGGCGCGGATATGATTGCTGCTGATGGAACATTGCAACGTCGCGCCTTGCGCGAGCGGATCTTTGCCTATCCGGAAGAGAAAAACTGGCTTAATGCCCTGCTGCATCCTCTGATTCAGCAGGAGACGCAACGCCAGATCCAGCAAGCAACTTCACCTTATGTGTTATGGGTTGTGCCATTGCTGGTAGAAAACTCACTGTATAAAAAAGCGAATCGAGTGCTGGTGGTGGATGTCAGCCCAGAAACGCAGCTTAAGCGCACCATGCAGCGCGATGATGTTACTCGCGAGCATGTCGAACAAATTCTTGCTGCCCAGGCTACGCGCGAAGCCCGTCTTGCGGTGGCAGATGACGTCATTGATAATAACGGCACACCGGATGCTATTGCATCAGATGTTGCCCACCTGCACGCACACTATTTGCAGCTCGCGTCGCAGTTTGTCTCACAGGAAAAAACTTAATGCAGACCCAGGTCCTTTTTGAACATCCACTAAATGAAAAAATGCGTACATGGCTGCGCATTGAGTTTTTAATTCAACAACTCACCGTAAATTTGCCTATTGCTGACTACGCTGGTGCTCTGCATTTCTTCCGTAATGTTAGTGAATTGCTGGATGTGTTCGAGCGTGGAGAAGTTCGTACCGAACTACTGAAAGAGCTGGAACGTCAACAGCGTAAACTCCAGACCTGGATTGGTGTGCCTGGCGTGGACCAGACCCGTATTGAAGCATTAATTCAGCAGTTGAAGGCCGCAGGTAGCGTGCTGATTTCCGCGCCGCGTATCGGGCAATTTCTGCGTGAAGACAGGATGATTGCCCTGGTGCGCCAGCGTCTGAGCATTCCCGGTGGTTGTTGCAGCTTTGATTTACCTACGTTGCATATCTGGTTGCATTTACCCCAGTCGCAGCGCGACAGTCAGGTAGAAACCTGGATTGCCAGCCTGAGCCCGCTGACACAGGCACTTACAATGGTGTTGGATTTGATTCGTCAGTCGGCACCGTTCCGCAAACTGACCAGTCTGAACGGTTTTTATCAGGATAACGGCGAAGACGCCGATTTGTTACGGCTGAATCTGGCACTCGATTCACAGCTTTATCCGCAAATATCCGGTCATAAGAGCCGTTTTGCCATTCGCTTTATGCCGCTGGACAGTGAAAATGGACAAGTACCGGAACGTCTGGATTTCGAACTGGCTTGTTGCTAAGGAGTAAAAATGTCAGAAACTATTACGGTGAATTGTCCCACCTGCGGGAAAACGGTGGTGTGGGGTGAAGTCAGCCCATTTCGGCCATTTTGTTCCAAACGCTGCCAGTTGATCGACCTCGGAGAATGGGCTGCGGAAGAAAAACGAATCCCCAGCAGTGGCGATCTTTCTGAGAGCGATGACTGGAGCGAAGAGCCAAAGCAGTGACATTTGTCTGATGCCGCACGTAGGCCTGATAAGACGCGCCAGCGTCGCATCAGGCATCTTGTGCAAATGTCGGATGCGGCGCAAACGCATTATCCGACCTACAAAACATGATTTATCAACGAGTTAATAAACCTCGCAGGCCTGATAATACGCGCCGGCGTCGTATCAGGCATCGTGTGCAAATGTCGGATGCGGCGCAAACGCCTTATCCGACCTACGAAACCTGATTTATCAACGAGTTAATAAACCTCGTAGGCCTGATAAGACGCGCCAGCGTCGCATCAGGCATCTTGTGCAAATGTCGGATGCGGCGTAAACGCCTTATCCCACCTACAAAACCTAATTTATCAACGAGTTAACAAACCACGTAGGCCTGATAAGACGCGCCAGCGTCGCATCAGGCATCTTGTGCAAATGTCGGATGCGGCGTAAACGCCTTATCCGACCTACAAAACCTGATTTATCAACGAGTTAATAAACCTCATAGGCCTGATAAGACGCGCCAGCGTCGCATCAGGCATCTCGTATAAATGTCGGATGCGGCGTAAACGCCTTATCCCACCTACGAAACCTGATTTATCAACGAGTTAATAAACCTCGTAGGCCTGATAAAACGCGCCAGCATCGCATCAGGCATCTTGTGCAAATGTCGGATGCGGCGTAAACATCTTATCCGACCTACAAAGCCTAATTTATCAACGAGTTAATAAACCACGTAGGCCTGATAAGACGCGCCAGCGTCGCATCAGGCATCTCGTATAAATGTCGGATGCGGCATAAACGCCTTATCCGACCTCCAGACACTTAAGCTTCGCAATTACCGGTTCATTGGCTGGCGGAAAATCTTCTGCATTGAGGCTGGCCAGCGCCATCCACTCACCGGGCTGTCCCTCTTTCCCCCACGGTTCCCCTTCCCAGCTTTCGACCAACCAGAACCACAGTGTGATATGCCTGTCAGAGAACTGATATTCCAGCTTTTCAAACAGCGAAAAACGTTGCGGGGTAACCCCGACTTCTTCCTGAAGCTCCCGTACCATCGCTTGTTCTGCCGTTTCTCCCGTTTCTATTTTACCGCCCGGAAACTCCAGCTTATTTGCCATGTGCGCATCTGCGGCGCGACGGGTTATAAAGATTTCGTTGTTTTCGTTGCGAATAATACCTACCGCGATTTGCAGTTTTTTCATTGTCTTAAGCCTATAAAAAAGGCGCAGAATCCTGCGCCTTTTATTTCAACACTTAGCTTTTATTGCAGGCGACCATGGCACTGCTTGTATTTTTTACCAGAACCGCATGGGCAAGGATCGTTACGTCCAACTTTACGATCGCCGGTTTGCGCTGCCAGCGCAGCCGCAGCTGCAGAGTCGTCATCCTGATGGCTAAGCTGCTGCATTTGCGCTAAACGCTCAGCTTCCATACGACGCTGCTGCTCCAGCTCTTCAACTTCTTCCGGCATGCGTACTTGTACTTTGCTTAACGTGCTGATGACTTCATATTTCAACGATTCCAGCATCGCCGCAAACATGGAGAACGATTCACGTTTGTATTCCTGCTTCGGATCTTTCTGTGCATAGCCACGCAGGTGGATACCCTGACGCAGATAGTCCATCGCCGCCAGGTGCTCTTTCCACAGGGAGTCCAGCGTTTGCAGCATCACCCCTTTCTCGAAGTGACGCATCATCTCAGCGCCAACCACTTCTTCTTTACGGTGATACACTTCGATGGACTGCTCCAGGATACGCTCACGCAGCGTCTCTTCATGCAGTTCTGGCTCTTTGTCCAGCCACTCGGCAATCGGCAAATCAAGGTCGAAGTCGTTTTTCAGACGCTCTTGCAAACCTGGAATGTCCCACATTTCTTCCAGTGACTGTGGCGGAATGTAGGCATCGATGGTTGCTTTGAACACATCTTCACGAATGCTGTTGATGGTTTCGCTCACATCGCTGACATCCAGCAGTTCGTTACGCTGGGAGTAAATGGCACGACGCTGATCGTTAGCTACGTCATCGTATTCCAGCAGCTGTTTACGAATGTCGAAGTTACGGCTTTCAACTTTACGCTGAGCATTGGCAATTGCTTTAGTTACCCACGGATGCTCAATGGCTTCGCCGGGTTTCATACCCAGTTTACGCATCATGCCTGATACGCGGTCAGAGGCAAAAATACGCATCAGCGCATCTTCCATCGACAGGTAGAAACGGGAAGAACCGGCATCACCCTGACGACCAGAACGGCCACGCAGCTGGTTATCGATACGACGAGATTCGTGACGCTCAGTGCCGATGATATGCAGGCCACCTGCTTCCAGTACCGCGTCGTGACGCACCTGCCAGTCGGCTTTAATTTTTTCAATTTGCTCTGCGGTCGGGTTTTCCAGCGCGGCAACTTCTGCCTGCCAGCTACCACCAAGCACGATGTCAGTACCACGACCCGCCATGTTGGTCGCGATGGTCACCGCAGCCGGATAGCCCGCCTGAGCAACGATTGCCGCTTCGTTGGCGTGGAATTTAGCGTTCAGAACGTTATGTTTGATACCGGCTTTGGTCAGCTCGTTTGATACCAGTTCCGATTTCTCGATTGAAATAGTACCCACCAGCACTGGCTGGCCTTTCGCAGTACGTTCTTTGATATCTTCAATGATCGCCTGAATTTTTTCCGCTTCGGTCATGTAGACCAGATCCGGCAGATCTTTACGAATCATCGGGCGGTTGGTCGGAACGACTACAGTATCCAGCTTGTAGATGGAACTGAATTCGAAGGCTTCGGTATCAGCCGTACCGGTCATCCCCGCCAGTTTTTCATACAGACGGAAGTAGTTCTGGAAGGTGATCGAAGCCAGTGTCTGGTTTTCGTTCTGGATCTGTACACCTTCTTTCGCTTCCACAGCCTGGTGCAGACCATCAGACCAGCGACGGCCCTGCATGGTACGACCGGTATGTTCGTCAACGATGATAACTTCACCATCTTTAACGATGTAATCGACATCGCGAGTAAACAGCGCGTGAGCACGCAGCGCCGCCGTTACATGGTGCATCAGCATAATATTGGCCGGAGAGTACAGCGACTCACCTTCATCCATAATGCCTTCTTTCACCAGCAGCTCTTCAATAAGCACCAGACCACGTTCGGTCAGGTTCACCTGGCGAGATTTTTCATCCACCGAGAAGTGGCCTTCGCCCTGGAAGGTTTCGGAGTCTTCTTTTTCCTGACGGATCAGGTACGGAATGATTTTGTTTACGCGCTTATACATTTCCGAACTGTCTTCCGCCGGGCCGGAAATGATCAGCGGTGTACGCGCTTCATCGATCAGGATGGAGTCCACTTCGTCCACCAGCGCATAGTGCAGTTTACGCTGTACACGTTCTTCAGGGCTGAACGCCATGTTGTCGCGCAGGTAGTCAAAGCCGTATTCGTTGTTAGTACCGTAAGTAATGTCAGCCGCGTAAGCTTCACGCTTTGCCGGTGCTGGCATGCCCGGCAGGTTGATGCCGACGGTCAAGCCGAGGAATTCAAACAGCGGACGGTTGTTTTCTGCGTCACGTTGCGCCAGATAATCGTTGACGGTAACAACGTGCACGCCTTTACCGGTTAATGCGTTCAGGTAAGCAGGCAGCGTTGCGGTCAGGGTTTTACCTTCACCTGTACGCATTTCCGCGATGCAACGTTCATTAAGAACCATACCGCCGAGCAGCTGTACGTCGAAGTGGCGCATGCCAAAAACACGCTTACTGGCTTCACGCACGACAGCGAAGGCTTCCGGGATCAAGTTTTCCAGCACTTCGCCTTTTTCCAGACGCGCGCGGAACTCTGCCGTTTTTCCTTTCAGTTCTTCGTCGGAGAGTTTTTCAATCTCCGGTTCCATGGCATTGATAATGTTGACGACTTTGCGCATCCGGCGCAGGGTACGATCGTTACGACTACCGAAAACTTTAGTTAATAATTTGATTAGCATAATAAAATCTCAAACACCCCGCATTGCGGAGTAAATAAAATGAAGTAAAGGTTTCTCGTTGTTAGCTGAGGCGTTGAGGGCCAGCACGGATGCCCTGCGCCTGGCTTATCCAGACGGGCGTGCTGAAGTTTGCTTGAGGGGTAAAATGCGCATAATCAATGCGATAATCATTTTCAGACCGCGTGCCTTCCTGGGTCAGCAGCGCGCTGAGCGTATCCAGTAAAGCAAGATGTTGCGCCTGAAGCGGTAAAGATTCCTCGGCAACGGGCAGCGTTTGCGGCGCCATTGCAAAGGAGAGATGGCGGATTACCGTGCGAATAGCATGTTGATGCCAGTAATCAACGGAATAGTTAGAGTTCGGGCGGCGCGTGTTTGCTTCCAGCAAGGCCAACTGACTAAAGTTAACTTTGGCTGAAGGCTCGTGATTGCGCGTTGTCGCTTTTGCGGGCGCGTTTGGCTCGGCGGCGTTGCTGAGCGCAGGCAAACCTAAACTCGCCGCGACCATCCCTAATAAGAGATGCGGCCAGAAGTAGCGTCTACCTAACTGTCGCCAGCGCGTCAGTATTCCACTCACGTTATTGCCATCCCGATCGTATTCAACGTTTTTAGCGCACAAATCTTATCATTAAAGCCAGAAGTCCACAGCAGTATTCAAGATAAGTAACACGTAAAAGTGCTTAAGAAAACAGCGTTCGCACCGATTTCTTACGACGCTGTAAAAACTCAAAAAAAAACGACTGGGTCACCTGGCCGGAGAGAGTGCCAGATTTGCCAGTCGAATTTTATACGACAGTATAGATGTCGTTATGCCAGTACGGCTGAAGGCGCTTTGAAAGCCAACGGCAGTTCTGCGTCGTCCTGGAAGGTCACATATTCCCAGGCTTCCTGTTTCGCCAGGACAGCCTGCAACAGTTTGTTATTCAGTGCATGACCGGATTTATAAGCGGTAAATGCGCCGATAATGTTGTGACCACACATGAACAAATCACCGATCGCGTCGAGCATTTTGTGACGCACAAACTCGTCTTCAAAACGCAGGCCGTCTTCGTTCAGTACGCGATAATCGTCAACAACGATGGCACAATCGAAGCTGCCGCCCAGGCACAGGCCACGGGACTGCAGATATTCGATATCACGCATGAAACCAAACGTACGCGCACGGCTGATCTGGCGCATAAACGCATCAGCAGAGAAGTTCATCGCATAGCGTTGATTGCTGGAATCGATTGCCGGATGGTTGAAATCGATGGTGAAGTCCAGCGAAAAACCATTGTACGGCTTAAATTCAGCCCACTTATCGCCATCTTCGACGCGAACAGTCTCTTTGATGCGAACAAATTTCTTGGCGCAGTTCAGCTCGTCGATACCAGCATCAAGCAGCAGGTAAACAAACGGAGCGGCACTGCCGTCCATGATTGGGATTTCCGGCGCGTTAACTTCGATAACAATGTTATCGATGCCTAAGCCCGCGAGCGCTGCGTTCAGGTGCTCAACAGTTGAAATCCGTACATCATGCTCGTTGACCAGACACGTACAGAGCATGGTATCACGCACAGATTTGGCATCGGCCGGGAAATCTACCGGTGGATTCAAGTCGGTGCGACGATAGATGACCCCGGTGTTGGCCGGCGCAGGGCGTAAGGTCAGGGTGACTTTCTTGCCGGTATGTAAACCGACACCCGTCGCCTGAACGATACGTTTAAGTGTCCTTTGTTTGATCATCGTATTATCTCGCCAAATTATCTATCCAACCGAAGTGTACTATACATTCGGCAGGCCAGTTTAGCACAAAGAGCCTCGCAACCCAAATTCCAGCTAATTCTTAGTCAGCTTGCTTACGCAGGAATGCCGGGATATCCAGATAATCCGGCTCTTTCACGGTTTGTGGCGTATTGTCGTTCACCACTTTGGCCACGGGCTTCTGCTCTTGCGTCAGCGGCGCCATACCATGCTGCTGGTAACGGTCCATCACTGGCTGTTGAACTTGCTTATTGGTCACGAGGGTGATTTCAGGACGTTTGTCCATACCGATACCTGTCGCAACCACGGTTACACGCAGTTCATCGTTCATATCCGGGTCAAGAGAAGTACCGATAACCACGGTCGCGTTGTCCGAAGCAAATGCACGGATGGTGTTACCTACGGTTTCGAATTCATCCAGACGCAGGTCGAAGCCCGCAGTGATGTTAACCAGCACGCCGCGCGCGCCAGACAGGTCGATATCTTCCAGCAGCGGAGAAGAAATTGCCATTTCGGCCGCTTCTTCCGCACGGTCTTCACCGCTCGCCACGCCAGAACCCATCATTGCGTAGCCCATTTCAGACATCACAGTACGTACGTCTGCAAAGTCCACGTTCATCAGACCCGGACGAGTAATCAGTTCGGCGATACCCTGAACAGCGCCTTTCAGCACATCGTTAGCTGCGCCAAACGCGTCCAGCAGGGAGATACCGCGGCCCAGAACTTTCAGCAGTTTGTCGTTCGGGATTGTGATCAGTGAGTCCACATGTTTGGATAATTCAGTGATCCCCTGCTCCGCAAATGCCATACGCTTCTTGCCTTCAAAGTTGAAAGGCTTGGTCACGACAGCAACGGTCAGAATACCTAAATCTTTAGCCACTTCAGCAACAACCGGCGCTGCACCTGTACCGGTACCACCGCCCATGCCCGCTGCAATAAAGACCATGTCTGCCCCTTCCAGCGCCGCACGCAGTGCATCACGATCCTCATCAGCCGCATTACGGCCAACTTCTGGATTAGCGCCAGCTCCCAGTCCTTTGGTGATACCACTACCGATCTGAATCGTCTGCCCAACCGCCGTTTTACGCAGCGCCTGTGCATCGGTATTTACCGCGAAAAATTCAACACCTTCAATGCGCTCACGCACCATGTGTTCAACAGCATTACCGCCGCCGCCGCCGACGCCGATGACTTTAATCACCGCGTCGTTGGTAAGTTCCATTGGTTCAAACATAGTTTCTCTCCGATATGTGCCTGTCGCCTGAGGCCGTAATCACCGCCGGCCTCATAAAAATTAAAATTCTTTTCGCAGCCAACTATTGAGTCGCTTGATCCACGAGCCAACAGATGCTGTAACACGTTTTTCAACTTCCGCTTCACCGTTAAGATGTGACTCTTTCCCGTAATGAAGCAATCCCACTGCCGTTGAATAATACGGCTCCTGAGCGTAATCCGTTAAACCGGTGATATTCAGCGGCGCGCCGATACGCACCTGCGTATGAAACACGCGTTGAGCGCAGGCGGCAAGACCTTCGATCTGCGCCGCGCCACCGGTTAATACAATGCCCGCAGCCAGGTGATGCTTTACGCCTTGTTGGCGAAGCTTTTCCTGCAGCTGCAATATCTCTTCGTTGACCAGGTTGAGCAGCTCGGTATAGCGCGGCTCAATCACCTCCGCCAGCGTCTGACGTTGCAGACTACGCGGCGGACGACCACCTACACTCGGCACTTCCACGCTCTCGTCTTTACCGACGATGGAACCCAGCGCGCAGCCATGACGAACTTTAATCGCTTCGGCGTCGCTTGGCGGTGTGCCAAAGGCATAAGCGATATCACTGGTCACGACATTGCCAGCATAAGGAATTACCTTGGTGTGACGCAATGCCCCGCCAGTATAAACGGCGATATCCATTGTACCACCACCGATATCGACGACGCAGACGCCCAGTTCACGTTCGTCTTCCGTCAATACCGAATAACTTGATGCCAGTCCGGCAAATATCAGTTGGTCAACTTTCAGGCCACAACGTTCAACGGCTTTCACAATGTTTTTTGCCATATCGTTGTGACATGTGATCAGGTGCACTTTTGCCTGCATACGCACGCCAGAAAGTCCTACCGGATTTTTGATCCCTTCCTGATAGTCAATCGCATACTCTTGCGGGATCACATGCAGCACACGATGTTCATCACGCACGCGCACCGATTTCGCGGTATGGACGACATTTTCTACATCTTCTTGTGTCACTTCTTCTTCAGAAATAGGCACCATACCAATTTCATTCTGGCAGCTGATGTGCTTACCAGAAAGCGCCAGATATACCGAAGAGATCTGACAATCTGCCATCAATTCTGCCTGGTCAATGGCGCGCTGTACGCACTTGACCACGGATTCGAGGTCGTTCACCCCGCCTTTATCCATACCACGTGACGGGCAGCTGCCCACACCAATGATATTGACCATACCGTCGGGCAGAACTTCCCCTACTAAAGCGGCAACCTTCGCGGTACCAATCTCCAGTCCTACTACCAGTTTTCTGTCCGTCGCCTTGATCATTGTTGTTCTGCCTGTGCCTGATTTTGTTGCTGAGTAGATTCCTCTGGCGGCAAGGGCGCCCAGCCGACTGCCGCACCAGAGTCATAACGCAAATCAACGTAGCTAATCCGTTTGCCATCGGTTTGCGCCTGCTGCTGTAAAACCGGATAAAGTTCTACAAAGCGAGCCAAACGTTTCATCGTATCGCCCCGGCCAAGATTGAGCTTAATATCGTTATTCAGCGTCAACTGCCAGGAGCGCCGCGCGGTCATCGCCGCTTCCTTCAGAGTAAATCTGTCCTTTGCCAGCATCTGCCCCATTTCGCGATAGCCCTGCAACACTTCATTTGCGCTGCCTTCCGGACCATACAACATTGGGAGCACCTGCTTGCTGGTGCGATCTGGCGGAACGCTGAAGGTGTTTCCTTCGGCGTCAACCATATGCTGATCATTCCAACGCGCAATCGGCACATATTCAACCAGATGAATCTTCAATTCATCAGGCCACTGCTTTCTGACGCTCACCTGCTTAATCCACGGCAGGCGTTGTTCAATTTGCGTCTGGATGATATTTACATCCTGGGTCATAAAGGTACCTGGCTCACCCAATGCCAGGATCGACTGCCGGATATCGTCATTACGCGTGTAATGGCGTTCACCGGTCAACACCAGCTTTGAGAGCGGCAGGCGTTGCGCATCTTCCATCCAGCCCAACACGACCCAGCCGCTCACCAACACTGTCGTTAAAACGGTCAGCAGGAAAAGGATCCCCGCCAGACGCGTTCCATTATTGCGGTGAGAAGAAATCTCTTCTTCACTGTTTCGCGTGTTCAGAGCAGCCTGCGACATATTAGTCCGCCAGTTCCAGAATTCGTACTACCAACTGCGAGAAGCTCATACCCGCCTGACGTGCCGCCATCGGCACCAGACTGTGACTGGTCATACCCGGTGAGGTATTAGCTTCCAGCAGATAAAACTGTCCATCACTGTCCAGCATGACGTCTATACGCCCCCATCCTTTGCATCCTAAAGTCGTCCATGCTTTCAGCACTAATGCCTGCAAATTTGCCTCTTGAGCCACTTCTAAACCTGCCGGGCAGAAATACTGTGTCTCATCAGAGAGATACTTAGCCTCATAATCATAGAAGGTTCCAGCGGGTTGAATACGTATTGACGGTAAAATTTCTTCACCGAGTATCGCAACCGTGAACTCCGGCCCACTTAGCCATTTTTCAATCAATACTTCTTCATCGTGCTGAAATGCCAATCTTAATGCATCTTGCAGAGCATTTTCTGCTACTACTTTTGACATTCCCACACTGGAACCTTCGCGGCTCGGCTTGACGATAAGCGGCAAACCTAAGGCAGAAATTTCTGCTAACTGCTTATCACTAATGCCTTTTTCAAACTCTGCGCGGGTTAATGCTACCCACGGCGCTACCGGTAAACCAGCGCCCTGCCAAAGCAGTTTGCTGCGTAGTTTATCCATTGAAAGCGCAGATGCCATCACTCCACTGCCGGTATAAGGCAAGCCCATCAGCTCGAGCATACCCTGCAGCGTGCCATCTTCACCACCGCGACCGTGCAGAGCGATAAACACTTTCTGAAAGCCCATCGACTTCAGTTGCGTTACGTCGATTTCTTTCGGGTCGACAGGATACGCGTCAATACCGCCTTCACGCAGCCCAGCTAACACTGCCGCGCCAGAATTCAGAGAAACTTCCCGCTCTGCGGAGGTCCCGCCCAACAGGACCGCGATTTTATCAGTCATGTTGCTCTTCCTCCGTAGTTTGCGGCTTCAGTTTGATTTCAGCTAAAGATCGGGCAATTTTTCCGATATTTCCTGCCCCCTGAACGAGGATCAGGTCGTTACCAGTTAATACTGGTGCTAACATCTCGGCCACCTGCGCCGGGTCCGGCACCAGAATCGGATCAATTTTCCCACGGCCACGGATTGTACGACACAACGAACGACTGTCCGCTCCCGGAATAGGTGCTTCGCCTGCCGGATACACTTCCAGCATCAGCAGGGTATCCACCTGAGTCAGCACATTGGCAAAATCGTCATACAGGTCGCGCGTACGGGTGAAACGGTGCGGCTGAAACAGCATCACCAGGTTTTTATCCGGCCAACCTGCACGCGCCGCTTTAATAGTCGCGTCCACTTCGGTCGGGTGGTGACCATAGTCATCAACCAGCATTGCCGTACCGCTTTTACCATTCACGGGTTCCAATGGAAATTCACCAAGGAAATCAAAGCGGCGTCCGGTCCCCTGGAAACTCTCCAGCGCACGCAAAATAGCCTCGTCTTCAATCCCCTCTTCCGTGGCGACCGCAACGGCAGCGGCAGCATTCAGGGCATTGTGACGACCTGGCGCATTCAGTGTAACGCGCATTGGCTCTTTGTCCTGACGCAGCAGCGTAAAGTGTCCCTGCGGGCCAATCTGCTGATAATCTTCCACACGCACGTCAGCATCTTCGCTGAAGCCATAAGTGGTGGTTTGACGGCCTACACGCGGTAACAATTCGCGAATTACCGGATCGTCAACACACATCACCGCACGACCGTAAAACGGCAAGTTGTGCAGAAAATTAATAAAGGTCTGTTTTAAATTCTCAAAGTCGCCCTGGTAGGTATCCATATGGTCGGCTTCGATATTAGTGACAATCGCTACCATCGGTTGCAGATGCAGGAACGACGCATCGCTTTCATCCGCTTCAGCAATCAGGTAACGACCGTGCCCTAAACGTGCATGAACACCCGCCGCTTTTACCAGCCCACCGTTCACGAAGGTCGGGTCGAGGCCCGCTTCTGCGTAGATGCTGGAAACCATCGCGGTGGTCGTGGTTTTGCCATGCGTCCCGGCAATGGCGATACCATGACGAAAACGCATTAACTCAGCCAGCATTTCAGCACGACGAATAACCGGAATACGTGCCTCATGAGCGGCAACAATTTCCGGGTTATCGGCGGAAATCGCGCTGGAAACGACGACCACACTGGCATCACGCACGTTTTCCGGGCGATGGTTGAAGTAAATCGTCGCTCCCAGATTCGTTAACTGTTGCGTGACTGGGTTTGGCGCTAAATCGGAACCACTGATCTGATACCCTTCATTGGCCAGAACTTCGGCAATACCGCCCATACCGGCACCACCGATGCCGACAAAGTGTATGTGCCGAACGCGACGCATTTCAGGCACGATGTAACGCAGTTTTGCCAATTGTTGTGTATTCATTCTTTACGCCATTAACTTCTCAAATTCATACGATGCAAAAGGCATCGCTACGATTACGCCCGGGCAGCCCGACTCACTTCATTTGCCACTCGCTCGGTGGCATCCGGAATGGATGCAGCTCGGGCGCGTTCTGCCATGGTTAATAAGGTTTCTCGCGACCACCCGGCCAGGGTGTTGGCGACGGCATCCACAGTAAGCTGTGGCTGCTCGATAATTTTGGCCGCGCCCGCTTTTTCCAGCGGCAGCGCATTCCAGTACTGTTGGCGGTCTTTATGTTGAAACGGCACAAACAACGCAGGTAGCCCTGCCGCAGCGATTTCACTCACCGTCAACGCGCCAGAACGGCAAACGACGACATCCGCCCACGCATAGGCCGCCGCCATATCATCAATAAATTCCGTCACTTTATGCTGCGGTTGCCCCGCTTCGGCATAAGCCTGTTCAACGGTTTGTTGCGAACCTTTGCCGCTCTGATGCCAGATAGTGACTGAATCACCCAGCTTTGCTGCAACCTGCGGCATTGTCTGGTTAAGGATGCGCGCTCCCTGGGAACCACCCACAACCAGAACACGAACCGGACCTTCACGACCAGCCATACGCTGCTGTGGCAACGGCAGCGCCAGCACATCAGTACGCACCGGGTTACCAACAACTTCGGCATCAGGGAAAGCCCCCGGAAACGCCTGCATCACTTTGGTAGCAATTTTCGCCAGCCATTTATTGGTCAAGCCAGCAATGCCGTTTTGTTCGTGAAGTACGACCGGAATGCCTAACGACCATGCTGCCAGACCACCAGGCCCGGAAACATAGCCGCCCATACCGAGCACCACATCGGGCTTGTAAGCTTTCATAATCGCCCGCGCCTGACGCCAGGCGTTAAAGATCCGCAGCGGAGCCGCGAGCAACGCTTTAATACCCTTGCCGCGCAGACCAGAAATGCGAATAAAGTCGATCTCGATACCGTGCTTCGGCACTAAGTCCGCTTCCATACGATCGGCAGTACCCAGCCAGCGAACTTGCCACCCCTGGGCCATTAAATGGTGCGCAACAGCCAGTCCCGGGAACACGTGCCCGCCAGTACCGCCTGCCATCACCATTAATCGCTTCCCTTTACCACTCATCGAGAACCTCGTACAAACGCCTGCGCTTTCTCCAGACGTGTTTCATAATCAATACGTAACAGCATCATGATGGCTGTCGACATAATCAGTAAGCTCGAACCACCGTAACTGATCAGCGGCAATGTCAGACCTTTAGTTGGCAACATCCCCGCTGCCGCGCCTACGTTAACCAGCGCCTGGAAGCTAAACCAGATACCAATTGAACAGGCGAGAAAACCGGAAAAACGGTGGTCAATTTCTAACGCTTTACGGCCAATCGACATCGCGCGAAAAGCGACGAAGAATACCATTAAAAGCGCCAGCACCACACCGATATACCCCAGTTCTTCGCCGATTATGGCGAAAATGAAGTCAGTGTGAGCTTCTGGCAGATACTCCAGTTTTTGTACCGAATTGCCTAAACCTTGCCCCCACAATTCGCCACGACCAAACGCCATCAGGGATTGCGTTAACTGATAGCCGCTACCGAAGGGATCTTCCCACGGGTTCCAGAACGCAGTAACACGGCGGATACGGTACGGTTCGGCGAGGATCAGCAACACAACTGCTGAAATCCCCATGCCGATAATGGCAATGAACTGCCACAATTTAGCCCCCGCCAGGAACAGCATCGCCAGTGTGGTGACGAACAATACGACTACTGTACCAAGGTCTGGCTGTGCCAGCAGTAACACTGCCAGCACCAGAATTACGCCCATCGGTTTCAGGAAGCCGCGCAGGTTGTTACGTACTTCGTCGCCTTTGCGCACCAGATAGTTGGCGATGTAACAAAACAGCGACAGCTTGGTCAGCTCCGCAGGCTGAATACGCAGCAGGCCGAGATCGATCCAACGTGATGCCCCTTTAACTGAGCTACCTACCACCAGCACGATCATCAGCAGGATGATTGATCCAAGCAGCATCGTGGCGCTGTAACGTTGCCAGAACTCCATCGGCAGACGCAGCGTAATGATCGCCAGAATGAACGCCAGGATCAGATAGACGCCATCACGCTTCGCGAAGAAAAACGGATCGTTGGTTAAGCGCTGCCCAATGGGCATTGACGCCGAAGTCACCATGATAAAGCCGATCGCCGCGAGGCCGAAGGTCAGCCACAGCAAGGTGCGATCATACATGATCAGGCTGTCGGTATCTTTTTCCCGCGAGCCCATCACCCAGCCTTTAAGCGCCGTGGAGATCCAGACCAGGATACTGAGTCCTGGCAGGCGCGGCATTTTCAGGCGAGGGAGAGATAAACGCATCAACCTAACTCCTTCGCCAGACGGGCGAACTCATTGCCCCGTTGTTCAAAGTTCTTGAATTGATCGAGGCTGGCACAGGCTGGTGACAACAGCACCATATCCCCTGGCTGCACGCGTGGCGCCAGCAAGAGCATCGCCTGCTCCATGGTTTCGGTTTGCTCTGCCACTTCCGGGCGCAGTGCCGCTAACTGGGCGCCATCACGACCAAAACAGTACAAACGCACGTTGTCGCCATTCAGATAGCGCGCCAGTGGACTGAAATCCGCCGATTTGCCATCACCGCCCAGCAACAAATGCAGCGTACCATCTACCTGCAAGCCGTTCAGCGCCGCCTCTGTACTCCCGACGTTGGTGGCTTTCGAATCGTTAATCCAGCGTACGCCGTTATGCTCCAGCACCACTTCAAAACGATGCGGCAGACCAGTGAACGTGGTTAACGCTTTCAGGCTGCTGGCGCGCGGTAACCCTGCGGCATCAGCCAGCGCCAGCGCTGCCAGCGCATTGGTATAGTTGTGTTGCCCGGAAAGTTTCATCTCTTTCACGTTCAACACTTTCTCGCCTTTCACCCGCAGCCAGGTTTCGCCCTGCTGATGATTCAGGTGATAGTCACCCATGTTGACGCCAAAGCTGACGCAGCGTTCATCCGCACCGCGAACCGGCATCGTTAAGGCATCATCGGCATTGACGACACAAACTTTCGCATTTTCGTAAATGCGCAGTTTTGCCGCACGATATTGCTGCAATCCAAACGGATAGCGATCCATATGATCTTCAGTCACGTTCAGAATGGTCGCCGCCACCGCCTGTAAGCTGGAGGTGGTTTCCAGCTGGAAGCTCGATAGTTCCAGCACGTACAGTTCGCACTCGGCATCCAGCAACATCAACGCAGGCAGGCCAATGTTACCCCCCACGCCGACGTTAACACCTGCCGCTTTCGCCATTTCGCCCACTAAGGTGGTGACAGTGCTTTTGCCGTTAGAACCGGTGATCGCCACAATCGGTGCCTGCGCTTCGCGGCAGAACAGTTCGATATCGCCAACAATTTCAATTCCGGCATCGGCAGCGGCGCTTAAAGATGGATGCGCCAGCGCAATACCGGGGCTGGCGACGATCAGATCGGCTGCCATCAGCCACTCGTCATTAAGACCGCCAGTGTGACGTTCCACCGCTTCGGGTAATTTATCCAGGCCAGGCGGTGTCATACGTGTATCCATAACGCGCGGCGTCACGCCGCGAGCAAGGAAAAAGTCCACGCAGGAAAGCCCGGTGAGGCCCAGGCCGATAATAACGACATTTTTACCCTGGTAATCAGCCATGATTAACGTACCTTCAGCGTTGCCAGACCAATCAGGACCAGCATCAGCGAAATAATCCAGAAGCGCACAATGACGCGCGGTTCCGGCCAACCTTTCAGTTCATAGTGGTGATGAATCGGCGCCATGCGGAAAATACGTTGCCCGCGCAGTTTAAAGGAGCCGACCTGCAAAATAACCGACAGGGTTTCAACCACAAACACACCGCCCATAATCACCAGCAGGAATTCCTGACGCAGCAGCACAGCGATAATGCCCAGCGCGCCGCCTAATGCCAGCGAACCGACATCGCCCATAAAGACCTGCGCCGGATAGGTGTTAAACCACAAGAAGCCCAGCCCTGCCCCGACTATCGCGGTGCAGACAATAACCAGTTCCCCGGCGTGCCGCAGATACGGTATATGCAAGTAGCTGGCAAAGTTCATGTTGCCGGTTGCCCACGCCACCAGCGCAAAACCACCGGCGACAAATACGGTCGGCATAATCGCCAGCCCGTCGAGGCCATCGGTCAGGTTTACCGCGTTACCGGTACCAACAATAACGAAGTAAGCCAGCAGGATGTAGAACAGCCCCAGCTGCGGCATCACATCTTTAAAGAACGGCACCACCAGCTGCGTTGCTGGCGTGTCTTTCCCGGCAAGATACAGCGCAAAGGCGACGCCCAGCGCGATCACCGACATCCAGAAATACTTCCAGCGCGCAATCAGGCCCTTGGTATCTTTACGCACCACTTTGCGATAGTCGTCGACAAAACCAATGATGCCGTAACCCACCAGCACCACAAGTACGCACCAGACGTACGGGTTGGAGGGGTAAGCCCACAGCAGTACGGAGATCACAATCGCCGTCAGGATCATTATCCCGCCCATGGTCGGCGTACCGCGCTTACTAAAGTGCGATTCCGGGCCATCGTTACGAACGACCTGACCAAAGGAGAGTTTTTGCAAATGGGCAATCATACGCGGGCCCATCCACAATGAGATGAACAGCGCGGTCAGCAGGCTGACGATGGCGCGAAACGTCAGATAGGAAAAGACGTTAAAGCCGGAATAATATTTGACCAAATGTTCGGCCAGCCAAACTAGCATGTCCCATTCTCCTGTAAAGCGCGTACCACCTCTTCCATGGCGGCACTACGTGAACCCTTAACTAAAATCGTAATCACCTGTTGCTCTGCAATCAGTGATTTAAGACGCGCAATTAACGCGGATTTATCAGCAAAATGTTCGCCAACGCCGCTGGCGGTGCTGATAGCATGGCTTTGTTTACCCACGCTTAACACGCGGTCAATACCAGCCGCCTTCGCCGCTTCGCCCACCTGTACATGGCAGGCTTCGCTTTCAGCGCCCAGTTCCGCCATATCGCCCACCACCAGCACGCAGTAGCCAGGCATTTCAGCCAGTACCTGGACTGCCGCGGTCATTGAACCGACATTGGCGTTGTAGGAGTCGTCGAGCAGCAACTGGTTTTCCGCCAGTTGAATGGGGAACAGACGCCCGGGAACGGCTTTCAGATTTGCCAGCCCCGCTTTGATAGCATCAAGCGTTGCGCCCACGGACATGGAGAGCGCGGCGGCTGCCAGCGCATTCGCAATATTGTGACGCCCCGGTAGCGGTAGCAGAACATCGACGCTACCCGTTGGGGTTTGTAGCGTAAATTCCGTACCGTGCGAAGTCACATGGATATTGGTGGCGGTGAAATCGCTGTTGGCGGCATTGGGTGAGAAACGCCACACTTTGCGTGAGCCAATTACGCTCTGCCAGTTCAGCCAGTCGTTGTTGTCGGCATTCATAATGGCGATACCGTTTTCCGGCAGGCCGGTAAAGATTTCGCCTTTCGCTTTTGCCACGCCAGCCAAAGAACCGAAACCTTCCAGATGCGCCGCCGCCAGGTTGTTGACCAGCGCTGCTTCCGGGCGAGTCAGACTCACAGTCCAGGCAATTTCGCCCTGATGGTTCGCGCCAAGCTCAATAACTGCGTAATCGTATTCCGGCGTTAAGCGCAGCAGCGTCATTGGCACGCCGATGTCGTTGTTGAGATTGCCCGCGGTATAAAGCGTATTGCCGCACTGGCTTAAAATCGCCGCCGTCATCTCTTTAACGGAGGTTTTACCGGAGGAACCGGTCAGAGCAACCACGCGCGCCGGAACTTGCTGGCGTACCCATGCAGCCAGTTCACCGAATGCCAGACGCGTGTCTTTAACGATTAACTGCGGCAGGTCGATATCCAGTGGACGGCTGACCAGTAGTGCGCCCGCGCCGCCAGCTTTCGCCTGGTCGGCAAAATCGTGGGCATCGAAACGTTCGCCTTTCAGGGCAACAAACAGGCAGCCCGGCGTCAGTTTTCGCGTGTCAGTGGTTACGGCATCCAGGGTTATATCTGCCCCTTTTAGTTCACCGTTGAGAATATCGGTAAGTTGGCTAAGGGTTACGCTAATCATGCGATCACCCCCAGCAGACGCGCTACCGTGACGCGATCGGAGTAGTCCAGGCGCTGATTGCCAACAATCTGGTAATCTTCATGGCCTTTGCCCGCGACCAGCACCACATCGTTCTCTTTAGCCTGCATAACGGCGCAAGTCACCGCTTCGGCGCGGCCTTCCATCACTTTGGCATGTCCGGCATCTAACATTCCCGCCAGAATATCGTTGATGATGGCGCGCGGTTCTTCGGTACGCGGGTTATCGTCAGTTACTACCGCCACGTCGGCAAACTCTTCAGCAATCGCCCCCATCAGTGGACGCTTGCCTTTATCACGATCGCCGCCACAACCAAAGACGCACCACAGCTTGCCTGCACAGTGAAGACGTGCAGCCTGCAAGGCTTTTTCCAGTGCATCCGGGGTGTGAGCGTAATCCACAACCACCGTCGGTTTGCCCGGTGCAGTAAACACTTCCATACGTCCGCAAACCGGTTGCAGACGCGCGGCGGTTTTCAGCAGGTCAGCCAGCGGATACCCCAGTGCCAGCAGCGTCGCCAGCGCGAGCAGCAGGTTGCTGACGTTAAAAGCGCCCATCAGATGACTTTCAATTTCCCCATCGCCCCAGCTTGAGCTAAAGCGAATGGTTGCGCCGCTGTCGTGATAGTTCACGTCGGTCGCTTTCAACCAGCGGCCATGACAGTTCAGATTGATATGGTCTTCCATCGACACCGCAACTGCATCCGGCAGTTTTGCCAGCCAGCGACGGCCTACTTCGTCATCGGCGTTGACTATCGCCTGACCGCAATGATGTTCAGAATAAAGCAGCCATTTTGCGGCTTCGTAATGTTCCATATCACCGTGATAATCAAGGTGATCGCGGCTTAAGTTGGTAAAGACCGACGCCGCAAATTTCAATGCTGCCACACGGTGTTGTACCAGCCCATGGGAGGAAACTTCCATTGCGCAAAAAGTCGCGCCCTGATCCACCAGCCCCGCCAGCTCATGCTGAACGTCGACTGCCGAACCGGTCGTGTTTTCCGTCGGAATAACTTTACCCAGCAGGCCGTTACCTACGGTACCCATCACCGCGCTGGTTTCACCAAGCAGTTGGCTCCACTGCGCCAGAAGCTGGGTAGTGGTGGTTTTGCCGTTGGTACCCGTTACGCCCACGAGACGTAAATTGTCAGAGGGTTCATGGTAAAAGCGGCCCGCCAGCGCTGATAAACGCTCATTGAGCTGGCTGAGATAGATGACCGGTACGCCGTGCATTTCACGGATTTCACCATCGGTCGCCTCATCTTTCGCCTCTGCAATAATGGCAGCCACACCTTGCGCTATCGCCTGCGGGATATATCGACGCCCGTCCGCCTGATGACCTACTACAGCTACAAAAAGATCGCCCGACGCAGCCACACGGCTGTCGAGTGTCATCTCTCGCAGTGCTCGCGAAGGTGCGTTTGGCACCCACGGAGCAAGAAGGTCGCGCAAATTACGATCTGCCACCTGTCCCCTCGCCTTGATTAATCACAAATTCGTTTTTATCACCCGTTGTCAGCGCATCCGGTTCGATGTTCATGGTGCGCAATACGCCGCCCATGATGGCACCAAAGACCGGCGCGGAAACGGCGCCGCCGTAGTATTTACCCGCCTGCGGATCGTTGATAACAACAACCAGCGCGAAGCGCGGCTGACTCGCAGGCGCAACGCCTGCGGTATAAGCAATATATTTATTGATGTAGCGACCATCCGGCCCGACCTTTTTCGCGGTACCGGTTTTAATGGCGATACGATAGCCTTTAATCGCCGCCTTCACGCCACCGCCGCCCGGTAGTGCCACGCTTTCCATCATATGCACCACAGTGCGGACAATGGATTCCGGGAAGACACGTTCACCAGGAACCGGGGGGTCAACCTTGGTAATCGACAGCGGGCGATAGATGCCATAGCTGCCGATGGTTGCGTAGACTCGCGCTAACTGTAACGGTGTTACCATTAGCCCGTAGCCGAAAGAGAAGGTGGCCCTCTCTATGTCAGACCACCGTTGTTTTTGAGGATATAAGCCACTGCGTTCTCCGACCAACCCCAAATTGGTCGCTTTTCCCAACCCAAAACGTGAGTAAGTATCTACTAACGCTGAGGACGGCATCGCTAACGCCAGCTTGGAAACACCGACGTTACTCGACTTCTGTAATACCCCGGTCAGGGTTAATTCGCTATAGCGCGCCACGTCTTTAATTTCGTGGCCGTTAATTCGATAAGGAACGGTATTAAGCACCGAGTTTTCCCGCACCACACCACGTTGCAACGCGGTCATCACCACCATCGGTTTAACAGTAGAACCCGGTTCAAACACGTCGGTAATGGTACGGTTACGCATCGCCTCTTTTGGCGTGCCACTCAGATTGTTGGGGTTGTAAGACGGGCTGTTGGCCATCGCCAGCACTTCACCGGTGTTGACATCCACCAGCACGGCGCTGCCGGATTCAGCCTTGTTAAAGGCCACGGCGTTGTTCAGTTCGCGATAAACCAGCGCCTGCAGGCGTTCATCAATACTCAACGCCAGGTTGTGCGCCGCCTGGCTGTCGGTAGAAGAAATATCTTCGATTACACGTCCATAGCGGTCTTTCCGCACAATACGTTCGCCCGGTTGCCCGGTAAGCCATTTATCAAAACTTTTCTCGACGCCCTCAATCCCCTGGCTATCGACGTTGGTAAAGCCAATGAGGTGAGCGGTCACTTCGCCAGACGGGTAGTAACGGCGAGATTCTTCGCGCAGATGAATCCCCGGCAGCTTCAGTTTTTTGATGTATTCAGCCATGTCAGGGTTAACCTGACGCGCCAGATAGATAAAGCGCCCTTTCGGGTTGGCATTAATGCGGGCGGAAAGTTGATCCAGCGGAATATTGAGCGCGTTAGCCAGCGCCTTCCAACGGTCGCCGACGCTGATGCCGCCGGCTTCATGCACTTCTTTCGGGTCGGCCCAGATCGCTTTTACTGGCACACTTACTGCTAACGGGCGACCAGAACGGTCGGTAATCATGCCGCGGGAGGTGGAGACTTGCTGAACGCGAAGAGAGCGCATGTCGCCCTCTTTCACCAGCATATCCGGGGAGATTACCTGCAACCAGGCAACGCGCCCCAGCAGGAAAGCCAGTGCCAATAAAATACAGCCGCATAACAACGCAAAACGCCAACTGATAAAGTTGGCATGTTCTTCCTGACGTTTTGGTTTCTGCGTTTTCGCCGCTGCTTTCATGCGTCGCGTTTATCCTTATTTTTGCACTACGATATTTTCTTGTGATGGATCAACATGCTGCATTTGCAGCTTCTCCGTGGCGATCCGTTCCACCCGGCTATGGTCGCCGAGCGCATTCTCTTCAAGAATGAGGTTGCGCCATTCAATGTCTAAAGCGTCTCGCTCCAGCACCAGTTGTTCGCGCTGAGCGGTGAGCAAACGGGTATGGTGCGCCGTGGTCACCACAGTCACCGCCGTCAAAATAATGCAAATGAACAGGCAGAGCGGCAGCTTCCCAAACCGCAAAAGATCGTCACCGATAACGCCAGGCAAGGCATGGCGCTCGTGGCTTCCCATCGATCCTTTAACTTTGCTGAGGGCTTCTGTCACTCTGCTGATCATGCGTTCGTCCTCTCTGCAATACGCAGAACTGAACTACGGGCACGAGGGTTCTCTGCCACCTCTTCTTCGCCCGGCATCAACTTACCTAGTGCTCGCAACTGACGGCCACCCAGTTTTTTGAGCTGCTCTTCAGTCATCGGTAACCCTGCCGGAACTTGTGGACCGCGACTGTTTTCACGCATAAAGCGTTTCACAATACGATCTTCCAGCGAATGAAAACTGATGATCGAAAGCCGCCCGCCTGAGGCCAGCACGTTAAGCGAGCTTTTTAGCGCCTGCTCTATCTCCTCCAGTTCACTGTTCACCCAAATGCGCACCGCCTGGAAGGTACGGGTCGCGGGATGTTTGAATTTGTCTTTCACCGGCGTTGCGGCAGCAACGACTTCTGCCAGTTCTTTAGTGCGGGTCATCGGCTGTTCGCGGTTACGCTCGACAATGGCGCGTGCAATACGTTTAGCAAAACGCTCTTCGCCATAGGTTTTTAATACCCAGGCAATATCGGATTCTTCTGCGGTTTGTAGCCATTCGGCGGCAGACTGACCGCGCGTCGGGTCCATACGCATGTCCAACGGGCCATCGCGCATAAAGGAAAAACCGCGTTCAGCATCATCGAGTTGCGGTGAAGAGACGCCAAGATCGAGCAGAATGCCGTCGATCTTGCCGATAAGATCGCGCTCGGCGACATATTCGCCCAGCGCAGAGAAAGGTCCATGAATGATGGAGAAGCGCGGATCATTAATAGTCTTCGCGACGGCAATAGCCTGCGGGTCGCGATCGATTGCCAACAAGCGTCCCGTTTCGCCAAGTTGCGAAAGAATCAGACGTGAGTGACCACCGCGACCAAAAGTTCCATCAATGTAGATACCGTCAGGACGGATATTGAGGCCATTTACGGCTTCGTCCAGCAGTACCGTGGTATGTTTATAGTTTTCCATCATTTTATAGAGACAAGTCCTGCAGTCGCTCCGACAAGTTTTCGGTAACAGACTGTTCAGCGTCGATATCTTCCCTGACCTGTTGATGCCAGGTCGTTTCATCCCACAGTTCGAACTTATTGAACTGCCCGACCAGCATCACTTCTTTCGTCAGCCCGGCATGCTGCCGCAACACAGGCGCGATTAATAATCGACCTGCGCTATCCAGCTGACACTCACTGGCATGCCCTAACAGAAGGCGTTGAACACGACGTTCAACAGGGTTCATGCTCGAAAGACGCGATAATTTGTGCTCGATAATTTCCCATTCAGGAAGGGGGTAAAGCAGCAGGCACGGGTGATGAATGTCAATGGTACACACCATTTGACCGGCAGCGCTCCCGAGCAGTTCTTCCCGATAACGGGTAGGCACCGATAAGCGCCCTTTACTGTCGAGATTGACTAACGTTGCTCCCCGGAACATGCCAGTCTCCCCCCGATTACCACTTTATCCCACAAATTCCCACTAAAAGGAGTTTACGGAGCGGAGGAAAAGCTTGTCAAGCCAGGAACATTCCTTACCGAAGCAAAAAACCCAATGTTTACGGCTAATATCTGCATTGTTTAAAAATCGCCCAACAAACGAAGCAAATTAACGTCATGAATAGTTGTAAGAAAAAATCCCATTCATCATTACCGTTTTAAAAACGACTCAATTTTCCTTAATGGAAATATAAAGTGTCAGTTTGCGACGCGAGCGGCATTTTAGGACATATCTCCCCCGGATAACAGTCCCTGTTGCACGTGCGCCATGCCTGATGCCAGCGACTTTGAACAAAAGTTTAGAAAAGTGTTTGTTTAATCGGCAATTGCCGATTTGCTTGTAACAAAATAATGCAATTGCAATCTACCGTTACGAGTTAATTATCATTCAACGCAGCGAATGGAGTTAATTGGCAGGATATTCAGGAGGGCTTATGGATAATTGTCCAGAATAGTCTTATTTACATTATGGATATCGATGTCCAATTACGTACTCAATGCGCCAGAGGTAAAATCCACTGGCGCATCTTTTCGTAATGTTTATCTACGGCTTAGTACACCACGACGATAGAGATTACGTTTAATGCGTGTTAAGCCTGGTTTTGGTTTGCGCGGTTCGTCCAGACTGGCGAGCACAATCTCCAGTACGCGTTCCGCAACATCGCGATGACGCTGGGCTACCGCCAGTACCGGACACTGTAAGAAGTCGAGCAATTCGTTGTCACCAAAGGTCGCAATTGCCAAATCAGAAGGCAGTTT
The DNA here is from genome assembly GCF_004212225.1 of Escherichia sp. E14V7. Classification (NCBI taxonomy): domain Bacteria; kingdom Pseudomonadati; phylum Pseudomonadota; class Gammaproteobacteria; order Enterobacterales; family Enterobacteriaceae; genus Escherichia; species Escherichia sp. E14V7. Next base: position 118,311 of record NZ_RHJJ01000007.1, on the reverse strand, counting down.
GCCATCGCGGCGCAGCGTGACATCCATAACGCCTTGCAACAACGCAAATGAGGTGGTGAACAGCGCCTGCGGCATCGGATGCGTTTCCAGCCATTTTTCGAATAACTGGGCAGCGGTTTCCCGCTCATAACTGTTGGCATAAAGGAAATGCACTTCGCGTGGATCATCTTTCCAGGCGGTACGGAAACCCTGCTCGCGCAGGAAGCTGACAGAAAGCTCCGGCAACGCGCCAAGATAAAGCACCGTCTCAGCAGGAAACTTACGTAACTCTTCGGCCAGCATTTCTGCATCATCCTGGTCGGCACCCACAACGCTGGTGAAGTGTTCACGATCGAGGGCGCGGTCCAGCGCGACAATCGGGAACGGGTCGTTAGCCCAGCGTTGATAAAAAGGATGCTCCGGCGGCAGCGACGTCGAAACAATGATGGCATCGACCTGACGCTGCAAAAGATGCTCAATACAGCGCATTTCGTTGTCTGGCTGATCTTCGGAACAAGCAATCAGTAGTTGATAACCCCGTTGCCGCGCCTGACGTTCAAGATAATTAGCGATACGGGTGTAACTTGTGTTCTCCAGATCGGGGATCACAAGACCAATCGAACGTGTGCGTCCAGCACGAAGCCCAGCAGCCACGGCATTTGGGTGGTAATTGTGCTCACGCACCACTGCCATGACTTTTTCAACGGTTTTGTCGCTCACACGGTATTGCTTCGCTTTGCCGTTAATAACATAGCTTGCAGTGGTCCGCGACACTCCCGCCAGCCGAGCGATTTCATCCAGTTTCACAATTGCCCCTTGAGTAAAATGTAAAAACCATACCCATTGTACTGGCATGGGTTAAATTCATTAACATCTAAGCGCAGAAAATTAACTGCGGCAACTGCTTTTATTCCAGGTTCCCACTGAATTCGCAAAAAAAGCCCAACGTGACATGTTGGGCTGTAAATTGCGCATTGAGATCATTCTCAACGCATTATTTTATCGCCGCGCGAAAGTCCTACTACGCCGGAGCGAGCGACCTCCACAATTTTCGCCACATCGCGAATCGATGCTAAAAATGCATCAAGCTTATCGCTGGTTCCCGCCAATTGAACGGTATAAAGTGATGGCGTGACATCAATGATTTGCCCACGGAATATTTCCGTATTGCGCTTCACTTCGTCACGTCCGTAGCCACTGGCCTGAATTTTCACCAGCATGATTTCCCGCTCAACATGCACCCCCTGCCCCAGTTCGCTAACACGCAGCACATCGACCAGCTTGTGTAATTGCTTTTCAATCTGCTCCAACACTTTTTCATCGCCCACGGTCTGGATAGTCATACGCGATAATGTCGGATCGTCGGTTGGCGCAACGGTCAGGCTTTCAATGTTATAGCCCCGTTGGGAAAAGAGGCCGATCACGCGGGATAACGCGCCTGATTCATTTTCGAGTAATACGGATAATATCCGGCGCATAATCAGGTTCTCTCCGTTTTGCTTAACCACATTTCATCCATTCCGCCGCCACGAATCTGCATCGGGTAGACGTGCTCGCTGCCATCAACAGTGACATCAACAAACACCAGGCGATTATTGCGGACCTGTTCCAGTGCCTCGCTAAGTTTGTTTTCCAGCTCTTGCGGATGAGAGATCTGGATCCCAACATGGCCATAGGCTTCCGCCAGACGAACGAAATCCGGTAGCGACTGCATATAAGATTGTGAATGGCGGCCGGAATAGATCATGTCCTGCCACTGCTTCACCATCCCCAGATAGCGGTTATTGAGATTCACCACCAGCACCGGCAGTTCATATTGCAAAGCGGTAGACAGTTCCTGAATGTTCATCTGAATGCTACCGTCGCCAGTGACGCAGACCACGGTTTCTTCTGGCAATGCCATTTTGACACCCAGCGCCGCAGGCAAACCAAAGCCCATAGTGCCGAGACCACCGGAGTTGATCCAGCGGCGCGGTTTGTCGAAAGGATAATAAAGCGCGGCGAACATCTGGTGCTGCCCGACGTCGGACGTGACATATGCATCGCCTTTCGTCAACCGCCAGAGTGCCTCGATCACCGCTTGCGGTTTAATCTTTTCGCTCTGAGTGTCGTATTTAAGGCACTGGCGAGCGCGCCACTGTTCAATCTGTTGCCACCAGTCACGAATTTCATCCAACGGTTGGTGAGCCGTTTCTTGTGCCAGCAACTCCAGCATTTGATCCAGCACCAACCGCGCGTCACCAACGATCGGAATGTCGGCGGTAACGGTTTTTGAGATCGACGTTGGATCGATATCAATATGTAAAACCGTTGCATTCGGGCAGTACTTGGCCAGATTGTTAGTGGTGCGATCGTCAAAGCGCACGCCGACCGCAAAAATAACATCGGCATTATGCATGGTCATATTGGCTTCGTAGGTGCCGTGCATTCCCAGCATCCCCAGCGCCTGACGATGCGTTGCCGGAAACGCCCCCAGCCCCATTAATGAAGAGACGACGGGAAGATTAAGCTGCTCAATAATCTGTTTGAGTTGTTGATGGCAACTCGCAGTCACGGCGCCGCCGCCAACGTAAACTACCGGTTTTTTCGCTGCCGCCAGTGTCTGCAATGCGCGTTTAATCTGCCCCTTATGACCCAGTGTTGTCGGGTTATAAGAACGCATACTGACCGACTCCGGCCAGACGTAGGGTAATTTGTTCGCCGGATTAAGAATATCTTTCGGTAAATCAACCACCACTGGCCCAGGACGACCACTTGCCGCCAGCCAGAATGCCTTTTTCAGCACCTGAGGAATGTCTTCCGTTTGCTTAACCAGGAAACTGTGTTTGACTACCGGGCGGGAAATTCCCACCATGTCGCACTCCTGAAAGGCATCGTAGCCTATCAGCGAGGTCGCTACCTGACCAGAAAGGACAACCAAGGGAATGGAGTCCATATAAGCAGTGGCGATACCAGTAATCGCGTTAGTCGCCCCAGGACCCGACGTCACCAGCACGACCCCCACTTCCCCGGTTGCACGTGCCAGGCCATCGGCCATATGCACAGCCGCTTGCTCATGACGAACTAATACGTGATCGATACCCCCCACGGTATGCAATGCATCGTAAATATCAAGGACCGCGCCTCCGGGATAACCGAATACTTGTTTAACACCCTGATCGATAAGCGATCGGACGACCATCTCGGCTCCAGACAACATCTCCATGGCCTGCCTCACTGTTTGGCGGAAAAAATGTGTAAAACACATTAACCGTCCGATCTTGCTTAAGCAATTGGCAGACAGAGTCACAAACGTGAAGAAATAAGAATAAACAGGAGGAAAGGTGAAAAGAAACGATAAAATACTCCAGAATGAAGGCGTAAATTGATAATAAATTGGCTAGATTCGGCTACTTACAGCAATTTCTCTATTTTTTTAATTATTCATGAAATCTGGCGCACATGCATTTAGAACAAAATTCTGCATTTAATAAAAAAAGCAGAATAAACCAGAAAGGAATGCCTGATTTATTCTGCTTTTGTTTAGCGTTTACATATAGAAATTAATTGCTCTTCCATCCACTGATGGCCTTTATCGCGCCCGGCAGCTTCATGCCAGGAGAGATAACAGGTTCTGCTATTCTGTTTTAATGGCAGCGGTAAGACCTGCAACTCTAAAGATTCGGCGAACTCTTCAGCCAGCCAACGAGGCGCAATAGCGACCAGGTGAGTTTGCGACACCACGCTAAGGACGCTCATCATTGCCATGCCCTGATAAGCAATACTGGCTTGCTTATCTACTGTGTCGTACCACGGTTGACTAAATGAGGCGAAACGATCGAGCGAAACCGCCGCATGTTGTTCGTTATAAACATCATGTTTCAGTAATGGACCCTTAATATGCGGATGGTTCTTACTGGCTACCAGCACCATTTCATCTTTAAATAACGGCACACTGGTAAATTCAGGGCGGTGGAAATCTTCATAACTTATAACGAACTCCGTTTCCTGATAGCGCAACTGATGTTCAGTGTTCTGATTTAATGAAGACTTGAACATAACATGTATATTTGGCGCAATCTGTTCAATGTGATTATAAATCTGCGAGGTCAGAATGCTGTCTAACGGGCTACAAACACAGAGATGGAATACCCGTTCGCTACTGGCAGGCTCAAAACCTGAACCTGGTAATTCGTTTTGCACTAATTGCAGCGCCTGGCGCACAGAGCCAAAAAGCTGAAATGCGCGGGCAGTCGGCTGGATACCACGACCATAACGAACAAACAACTCGTCATTAAACATCACTTTCAGGCGTGCAACAGCGTTACTGACCGCAGGTTGCGACATTCCCAGAACATGAGCGGCACGAGTAATATTCTGCTCCTGCATCACGGCATCGAAAACAGTTAATAAGTTTAGATCGACCATGCGCAGCTGTGGCTTACTAAAATCTGCTGGTTCTGGATGATCTGTTTTTACCTCTGGCATACTTAACTCCACTGTCACACTTAACTCCCTTTTCCTTACCGGAATGCAGAAAAAAAATAATCCTGAAAAATATGATTTACCATACATATAAAATAAGAAAAAGGAAAATGAGTAAAATTAGGAAAACATAAAGATAAGAGTTCTGTTTAAAACAAAACCCACCGCCGCGCAGAGAGTCACCCACCACAGCATGATTATCTATAATGTTTTTGTCACACAAACAATATAATCATAATCACCATGAATGCTCAATCATCCGTGATATGTATAAAATCGCCACTTTAATTAAAAATTTATATATTAATCACCCATATCTTCCTTATTAACTTATCAATAATATAAGTCTCATCAATAATTAAACATTCATCAAATAAATAATTACAGAAAAATCATCAGGATGGGTTAGGTAATTGATACTATCTATACGTATATCACTTATTGATTAAATGCAATAAATTATGCTGAAGTATGTCAATTAATGAAAAGTGTGATCTGGCTGACAGAAATTAATATTGTTGGTTTATGTATACACAGCACAATTAGCTAATTTGATACATGCAAAATTACCGCTGAAAAGCCGCTTTTCTTACTACAGGGTTGACATCCGTTTTTGTATCCAGTAACTCTAAAAGCATATCGCATTCATCTGGAGCTGATTTAATGACTCACATCGTTCGCTTTATCGGTCTACTACTACTAAACGCATCTTCTTTGCGCGGTAGACGAGTGAGCGGCATCCAGCATTAAGCCAGCACGCAGTCAAAAACAACCCGCGCCATTGCGCGGGTTTTTTTATGCCCGAAGCGAGGCGCTCTAAAAGAGACAAGGACCCAAACCATGAGCCAGCAAGTTATTATTTTCGATACCACATTACGCGACGGTGAACAGGCGTTACAGGCAAGTCTGAGTGCGAAAGAAAAACTGCAAATTGCGCTGGCCCTTGAGCGTATGGGTGTTGACGTAATGGAAGTTGGTTTTCCCGTCTCTTCGCCGGGCGATTTTGAATCGGTGCAAACCATCGCCCGCCAGGTCAAAAATAGCCGCGTATGTGCGTTAGCCCGCTGCGTGGAAAAAGATATCGATGTGGCGGCTGAATCTCTGAAAGTCGCCGAAGCCTTCCGTATTCATACATTTATTGCTACCTCCCCAATGCACATCGCCACCAAGCTGCGCAGCACGCTGGATGAAGTGATCGAACGCGCTATCTATATGGTGAAACGCGCCCGTAATTACACCGATGATGTTGAATTTTCTTGCGAAGATGCCGGGCGTACCCCGATTGCCGATCTGGCGCGAGTGGTCGAAGCGGCGATTAACGCCGGTGCCACCACCATCAACATTCCTGACACCGTGGGCTACACCATGCCGTTTGAGTTCGCCGGAATCATCAGCGGCCTGTATGAACGCGTGCCTAACATCGACAAAGCCATTATTTCTGTACACACCCACGACGATTTGGGCCTGGCGGTCGGCAACTCACTGGCGGCGGTACATGCCGGAGCGCGGCAGGTAGAAGGCGCAATGAACGGGATCGGCGAACGCGCCGGAAACTGTTCGCTGGAAGAAGTGATCATGGCGATCAAAGTTCGTAAGGATATCCTCAACGTTCATACCGCCATTAATCACCAGGAGATATGGCGCACCAGCCAGTTAGTTAGCCAGATTTGTAATATGCCGATCCCGGCAAACAAAGCCATTGTTGGCAGCGGCGCGTTCGCACACTCCTCCGGTATCCACCAGGATGGCGTGCTGAAAAACCGCGAAAACTACGAAATCATGACACCAGAATCTATTGGTCTGAATCAAATCCAGCTGAATCTGACCTCTCGTTCAGGCCGTGCGGCAGTGAAACACCGCATGGATGAGATGGGATATAAAGAAAGTGAATATAATTTAGACAATCTGTACGACGCCTTCCTGAAGCTGGCAGATAAAAAAGGTCAGGTGTTTGATTACGATCTGGAGGCGCTGGCCTTTATCGGTAAACAGCAAGAAGAGCCAGAGCATTTCCGTCTGGATTACTTCAGCGTGCAGTCTGGTTCTAACGATATTGCCACTGCCGCCGTCAAACTGGCCTGCGGCGAAGAAGTCAAAGCAGAAGCCGCCAACGGTAACGGTCCGGTCGATGCCGTCTATCAGGCAATTAACCGCATCACTGACTATAACGTCGAACTGGTGAAATACAGCCTGACCGCTAAAGGTCACGGTAAAGATGCGCTGGGTCAGGTGGATATTGTCGCCAACTACAACGGTCGGCGCTTCCACGGCGTCGGCCTGGCCACCGATATTATCGAGTCCTCCGCCAAAGCCATGGTGCACGTACTGAACAATATCTGGCGCGCCGCAGAAGTCGAAAAAGAGTTGCAACGCAAAGCTCAACACAACGAAAACAACAAGGAAACCGTGTGATGTCGAAGAATTACCATATTGCCGTATTGCCGGGGGACGGTATTGGTCCGGAAGTGATGACCCAGGCGCTGAAAGTGCTGGATGCCGTGCGCAACCGCTTTGCGATGCGCATCACCACCAGCCATTACGATGTAGGCGGCGCAGCCATCGATAACCACGGGCAACCGCTGCCACCTGCAACGGTTGAAGGCTGTGAGCAAGCCGATGCCGTGCTGTTTGGCTCGGTAGGCGGTCCGAAGTGGGAACATTTACCACCGGATCAGCAACCAGAACGCGGCGCGCTGTTGCCTTTGCGTAAGCACTTCAAATTATTCAGCAATCTGCGTCCGGCAAAACTGTATCAGGGGCTGGAAGCATTCTGTCCACTGCGTGCTGACATTGCCGCTAACGGCTTCGACATCCTGTGCGTGCGCGAACTGACCGGCGGCATCTATTTTGGTCAGCCAAAAGGCCGCGAAGGTAGCGGACAATATGAAAAAGCGTTTGATACCGAGGTGTATCACCGTTTTGAGATCGAACGCATCGCCCGTATCGCGTTTGAATCTGCCCGCAAGCGTCGTCGCAAAGTCACCTCAATCGACAAAGCCAATGTGCTGCAATCCTCTATTTTATGGCGGGAAATTGTTAATGAGATCGCCATTGAATATCCGGATGTCGAACTGGCGCATATGTACATCGACAACGCCACCATGCAGCTGATTAAAGATCCATCACAGTTTGACGTTCTGCTTTGCTCCAACCTGTTTGGCGACATTCTGTCTGATGAGTGTGCGATGATCACTGGCTCGATGGGGATGTTGCCTTCCGCTAGCCTGAACGAGCAAGGTTTTGGTCTGTATGAACCGGCGGGCGGCTCGGCACCAGATATCGCAGGCAAAAACATCGCCAACCCGATTGCGCAAATTCTGTCGCTGGCGCTGCTGCTGCGTTACAGCCTGGATGCCGATGATGCGGCTTGCGCCATTGAACGCGCCATTAACCGCGCATTAGAAGAAGGCATTCGCACCGGGGATTTAGCCCGTGGCGCTGCCGCCGTTAGTACCGATGAAATGGGCGATATCATTGCCCGCTATGTGGCAGAAGGGGTGTAATCATGGCTAAGACGTTATACGAAAAATTGTTCGACGCTCACGTAGTGTACGAAGCCGAAAACGAAACCCCGCTGTTATATATCGACCGCCACCTGGTGCATGAAGTGACCTCACCGCAGGCGTTCGATGGCCTGCGCGCCCACGGTCGCCCGGTGCGTCAGCCGGGGAAAACCTTCGCCACCATGGATCACAACGTCTCCACCCAGACCAAAGACATTAATGCCTGCGGTGAAATGGCGCGGATCCAGATGCAGGAGCTGATCAAAAACTGCAAAGAATTTAGCGTCGAGCTGTATGACCTGAATCACCCGTATCAGGGGATCGTCCACGTAATGGGGCCAGAACAGGGCGTCACCTTGCCGGGGATGACCATTGTTTGTGGCGACTCGCACACCGCCACCCACGGCGCATTTGGCGCACTGGCCTTTGGTATCGGCACTTCCGAAGTTGAACACGTACTGGCAACGCAAACCCTGAAACAGGGTCGAGCGAAGACCATGAAAATTGAAGTCCAGGGCAAAGCCGCGCCGGGCATTACCGCGAAAGATATCGTGCTGGCAATTATCGGTAAAACCGGCAGCGCTGGCGGCACCGGGCATGTGGTGGAGTTTTGCGGCGAAGCAATCCGTGATTTAAGCATGGAAGGTCGTATGACCCTGTGCAATATGGCAATCGAAATGGGCGCGAAAGCCGGTCTGGTTGCACCTGACGAAACCACCTTTAACTATGTCAAAGGCCGTCTGCATGCGCCGAAAGGCAAAGATTTTGACGATGCCGTCGCCTACTGGAAGACCCTGCAAACCGACGAAGGCGCAACTTTCGATACTGTTGTGACTCTGCAAGCAGAAGAGATCGCCCCGCAGGTCACCTGGGGAACGAACCCCGGTCAGGTGATCTCCGTGAACGACAATATTCCCGACCCGGCTTCGTTTGCTGATCCTGTTGAACGCGCGTCGGCAGAAAAAGCGCTGGCCTATATGGGGCTGAAACCGGGTATTCCGCTGACCGAAGTCGCTATCGATAAAGTGTTTATCGGTTCTTGCACCAACTCGCGCATTGAAGATTTACGTGCGGCAGCGGAAATCGCCAAAGGGCGAAAAGTCGCGCCAGGCGTACAGGCACTGGTGGTTCCCGGCTCTGGCCCGGTAAAAGCTCAGGCGGAAGCGGAAGGTCTGGACAAAATCTTTATTGAAGCCGGTTTTGAATGGCGTTTGCCTGGCTGCTCAATGTGTCTGGCGATGAACAACGACCGTCTGAATCCGGGCGAACGTTGCGCCTCCACCAGCAACCGTAACTTTGAAGGCCGCCAGGGGCGCGGCGGGCGCACGCATCTGGTCAGCCCGGCAATGGCTGCCGCCGCTGCTGTGACCGGACATTTCGCCGACATTCGCAACATTAAATAAGGAGCACACCATGGCAGAGAAATTTATCAAACATACAGGCCTGGTGGTTCCGCTGGATGCCGCCAATGTCGATACCGATGCGATTATCCCGAAACAGTTTCTGCAGAAAGTGACGCGTACAGGTTTTGGCGCGCATCTGTTTAATGACTGGCGTTTTCTGGATGAAAAAGGCCAACAGCCAAACCCGGACTTCGTGCTGAACTTCCCGCAATATCAGGGCGCATCGATTTTGCTGGCACGAGAAAACTTCGGCTGCGGCTCCTCGCGTGAGCACGCGCCGTGGGCATTGACCGACTACGGTTTTAAAGTGGTGATTGCGCCGAGTTTCGCTGACATCTTCTACGGCAATAGCTTCAACAACCAGCTGCTGCCGGTGAAATTAAATGATGACGAAGTGGATGAGCTGTTTGCGCTGGTGAAAGCCAATCCGGGGATTCATTTCGACGTGGACCTGGAAGCGCAAGAGGTGAAAGCGGGAGAGAAAACCTATCGCTTTACCATCGATGCCTTCCGCCGCCACTGCATGATGAATGGTCTGGACAGCATCGGCCTGACCTTGCAGCACGACGACGCTATTGCCACTTATGAAGAGAAGCAACCAGCATTTATGCGTTAGTTTGTACGCCGTCCGGCACTCAATCGCCAAAAAGAAAAAAGCCAGCAGATAATCACTGCTGGCGTGGCGATTAACACCAATACTCAGTCACACATGATGTCCGCAAATCAGTATTCAGAATCACTCCCCTCCCACTGCATCAGCTCTTCAAGCATGGTTAATCGTTGTGGAACGCTTAACCAACGCAGCCAGCACAACGTCGCTATCGCGGTAAAATAGTGCTGATAAAACTGACGCATGGGGCACCTCCTTGCTTCATCGTTAGGAATTATTGACTTAATATAGGGAAAATAAAATTGCTGACTTTTGCGCAGGAGTTCCCCTTTTATGCCATCTGCTCGTCTGCAACAACAGTTCATCCGCCTGTGGCAATGCTGCGAGGGTAAATCGCAGGACACGACGCTCAACGAACTAGCGGAGTTATTGAGCTGCTCCCGTCGTCATATGCGCACCCTGCTCAACACCATGCAGGATCGCGGCTGGCTGACGTGGGAAGCGGAAGTCGGGCGCGGTAAACGCTCGCGTCTGACATTCCTCTACACCGGGCTGGCGCTTCAGCAACAGCGGGCGGAAGACCTGCTGGAACAGGATCGCATCGACCAGTTGGTGCAGTTAGTCGGTGATAAAACTGCCGTGCGGCAAATGCTGGTTTCTCATCTGGGCCGCAGCTTCCGCCAGGGGCGGCATATCCTGCGCGTGCTCTACTATCGCCCGTTGCGCAATCTGCTGCCTGGCAGCGCATTACGCCGTTCCGAAACGCATATCGCCCGGCAAATCTTCAGTGCGTTAACCCGAATAAATGAGGAAAATGGGGAACTGGAAGCGGATATTGCCCACCACTGGCAGCAAATTTCCCCACTTCACTGGCGCTTCTTTTTACGTCCGGGGATCCATTTTCATCATGGTCGTGAACTGGAAATGGACGACGTCATCGCCTCGTTGAAGCGTATCAATACGCTGCCGCTCTATTCGCATATTGCTGAAATTGTGTCGCCGACGCCCTGGACGCTGGATATTCATCTCACTCAGCCAGATCGCTGGTTGCCGTTACTGCTGGCGCAAGTTCCGGCGATGATCCTGCCGCGTGAATGGGAAACCCTCAGCAATTTTGCCAGCCACCCTATCGGTACCGGTCCGTATGCGGTAATGCGTAACAGCACTAACCAACTGAAAATTCAGGCATTCGATGATTTCTTCGGTTATCGGGCATTAATCGACGAAGTTAACGTCTGGGTCTTGCCGGAAATTGCCGATGAACCCGCAGGAGGCCTGATGCTGAAAGGGCCGCAGGGCGAAGAAAAAGAGATTGAAAGTCGCCTGGAAGAAGGTTGCTACTATCTACTGTTCGACAGCCGCACCCATCGCGGGGCGAATCAGCAAGTCAGAGACTGGATAAGCTATGTACTTTCGCCGACCAATCTGGTTTATTTCGCCGAGGAACAGTACCAGCAACTGTGGTTTCCGGCCTATGGGCTGCTCCCCCGCTGGCACCATGCCCGCCCAACACATTGCGAAAAACCTGCCGGGCTGGAACATCTCACCCTGACCTTTTATCAGGATCATATTGAACATCGGGTGATTGCCAGGATCATGCAGCAGATTCTGGCAAGTCACCAGGTCACGCTGGAAATCAAAGAGATCAGCTACGATCAGTGGCACGAAGGTGAGATCGAAAGCGACATCTGGCTTAACAGCGCCAACTTTACGCTGCCGCTGGATTTTTCGCTGTTCGCGCACTTGTGCGAAGTACCGCTGCTACAACACTGTATTCCTCTCGACTGGCAAGCCGACGCCGCCCGCTGGCGTAATGGCGAGATGAATCTGGCGAACTGGTGCCAACAGCTGGTTACCAGTAAAGCAATGGTACCGCTGATCCACCACTGGCTGATCATTCAGGGGCAACGCAGTATGCGCGGCCTGCGCATGAATACCCTCGGCTGGTTCGATTTTAAATCAGCGTGGTTTGCGCCACCGGATCCATGATTGCTGGTTGATAACAAAATCACTACACTAACGCCGTTCTCAACGGGGTGCCACGCAGACGCGTGCGCTGAGAAAATACCCGTCGAACCTGATCCGGATAACGCCGGCGAAGGGATTTGAGGCTCCTTCTCAAGTCCTTTGCCACTCTTTTTTGAGGTGCAAAGTGTTAAAAAAATGTCTTCCCCTGCTGTTGCTGTGCACAGCGCCTGTTTTTGCTAAACCCGTTCTGACTGTTTATACCTACGATTCCTTCGCCGCCGACTGGGGGCCAGGTCCGGTGGTCAAAAAAGCCTTTGAAGCCGACTGTAATTGCGAACTGAAACTGGTGGCGCTGGAAGATGGCGTTTCGCTTCTCAACCGTCTACGGATGGAAGGCAAAAACAGCAAAGCCGATGTGGTGCTGGGGCTGGATAACAACTTGTTAGACGCCGCCAGCAAAACCGGATTGTTTGCCAAAAGCGGTGTGGCAGCGGATGCCATTAACGTTCCCGGCGGCTGGAATAATGACACTTTCGTCCCGTTTGATTACGGCTACTTCGCCTTCGTTTATGACAAGAACAAACTGAAAAATCCGCCGCAAAGCCTGAAGGAGCTGGTTGAGAGCGATCAAAACTGGCGGGTGATTTATCAGGATCCGCGCACCAGTACGCCGGGGCTGGGTCTGCTGTTGTGGATGCAAAAAGTCTATGGCGATGACGCCCCGCAAGCCTGGCAGAAGCTGGCGAAGAAAACCGTCACAGTCACCAAAGGCTGGAGTGAAGCCTACGGCCTGTTTTTAAAAGGCGAAAGCGATCTGGTACTGAGTTACACCACCTCTCCGGCTTATCACATTCTCGAAGAGAAGAAAGATAACTACGCCGCTGCGAACTTTAGCGAAGGTCACTATCTGCAAGTGGAAGTTGCCGCCCGCACCGCTGCCAGCAAGCAGCCGGAGCTGGCGCAAAAATTCCTCCAGTTTATGGTTTCTCCGGCTTTCCAGAATGCGATCCCAACCGGCAACTGGATGTATCCGGTGGCAAATGTCACGCTGCCTGCCGGGTTTGAACAATTGACCAAACCGGCCACCACGCTGGAGTTCACGCCAGCCGAAGTGGCGGCACAACGTCAGGCATGGATTAGCGAATGGCAACGCGCCGTCAGCCGTTAATTCCCGGCTGGTTAATTCCAGGTGTAAGCGCCGCTACGCTTGTGGTGGCGGTTGCACTGGCGGCGTTTCTCGCCCTGTGGTGGAACGCGCCGCAGGGTGACTGGGCGGCAATCTGGCAGGACAGCTACCTGTGGCATGTGGTGCGCTTCTCCTTCTGGCAGGCGTTTCTCTCGGCGCTGCTCTCTGTCGTACCCGCAATATTCCTTGCCCGCGCGCTTTATCGCAGGCGCTTTCCCGGGCGGTTGGCGCTGTTGCGTCTGTGCGCAATGACCTTGATCCTCCCGGTGCTGGTCGCCGTTTTCGGCATTCTTAGCGTCTATGGTCGCCAGGGCTGGCTGGCATCGCTCTGGCAATCGCTTGGTCTGGAGTGGACATTTTCGCCCTACGGCCTGCAAGGCATTTTGCTGGCGCATGTATTTTTTAATCTGCCGATGGCGAGCCGCTTATTACTCCAGGCGCTGGAAAACATTCCCGGCGAACAACGTCAACTTGCCGCACAACTTGGGATGCGTGGCTGGCATTTTTTCCGCTTCGTCGAATGGCCGTGGTTACGGCGCCAAATCCCGCCGGTTGCTGCGCTTATCTTTATGCTCTGTTTCGCCAGCTTCGCAACCGTGCTATCGCTGGGCGGCGGTCCGCAAGCGACGACTATCGAGCTGGCTATTTATCAGGCGCTGAGTTACGACTACGATCCTGCCCGCGCGGCGATGCTGGCGCTGATCCAGATGGTGTGCTGTCTCGGTCTGGTGCTGCTGAGTCAGCGATTGAGTAAGGCCATTGCACCTGGCACCACGCTGCTGCAAGGTTGGCGCGACCCGGACGATCGTCTGCATAGCCGCATTTGCGACACTGTGTTAATTGTGCTGGCGCTGCTGCTGTTGCTGCCACCGTTACTGGCGGTGATCGTCGATGGGGTAAATCGCCAGTTGCCGGAAGTGCTGGCACAACCGGTGCTGTGGCAGGCGCTGTGGACCTCGTTGCGTATTGCGTTGGCGGCAGGCGTATTGTGTGTAGTGCTGACCATGATGCTGCTATGGAGCAGTCGCGAACTGCGGGCGCGGCAAAAAATGCTGGCGGGTCAGGTGCTGGAGATGAGCGGCATGTTGATCCTCGCCATGCCGGGGATTGTGCTGGCAACGGGCTTCTTTTTACTGCTCAACAACACCATTGGCCTGCCGCAATCTGCTGACGGCATTGTGATTTTCACCAATGCGTTAATGGCGATCCCTTATGCGCTGAAGGTGCTGGAAAACCCGATGCGCGATATCACCACGCGTTACAGCATGTTGTGTCAGTCGCTGGGTATTGAAGGCTGGTCGCGCTTAAAAGTGGTGGAGCTGCGCGCCCTGAAACGTCCGCTGGCGCAGGCGCTGGCCTTTGCCTGCGTGTTATCGATTGGTGATTTTGGCGTGGTGGCGTTGTTCGGTAACGATGATTTCCGTACCCTGCCGTTTTATCTCTACCAGCAAATTGGCTCTTATCGCAGCCAGGACGGCGCGGTCACCGCGTTAATTCTGCTGCTGCTCTGTTTTCTGCTGTTTACCGTGATTGAAAAACTACCGGGGCGAAATGTTAAAACTGACTGATATCACCTGGCTTTACCACCATTTGCCGATGCGTTTTAGCTTAACGGTGGAACGCGGCGAGCAGGTGGCGATCCTCGGGCCAAGCGGCGCGGGTAAAAGTACCCTGCTGAATTTGATCGCCGGTTTTCTGACGCCAGCCAGCGGTTCGCTGACTATCGATGGCGTTGATCACACCACAACGCCGCCGTCACGCCGTCCGGTGTCGATGCTGTTTCAGGAAAACAACCTGTTCAGTCACCTGACGGTCGCGCAGAACATCGGGCTGGGGCTTAATCCAGGACTGAAGCTGAACGCGGTACAGCAGGAGAAAATGCACGCTATCGCCCGTCAGATGGGGATTGATAATTTAATGGCGCGGTTACCGGGCGAGCTTTCTGGCGGTCAGCGACAGCGTGTGGCGTTAGCGCGTTGCCTGGTGCGCGAACAACCGATTTTATTGCTCGATGAGCCGTTCTCCGCGCTCGACCCGGCGCTACGCCAGGAGATGCTGACGCTGGTGAGTACGAGCTGCCAGCAGCAAAAAATGACGTTATTGATGGTGTCGCACAGTGTGGAAGATGCCGCGCGGATCGCCACGCGCTCGGTGGTGGTCGCCGACGGGCGTATCGCCTGGCAGGGTAAAACCGATGAGTTGTTAAGCGGTAAAGCGAGTGCTTCGGCTCTGTTGGGGATTACGGGTTAGTATGCACTGTCGGATGCGGCGTGAACGCCTTATCCGACCTACGGGTGCGTTTTGTCCGCATCAAGCAACCCGCACAAAACTATGCCCTAAACCCCAACCACTTTACGCAATATATCGATATACACCGGCATCAACGGATGGCGAATTAACACCACCAGCGCCACCACACCAACACCAGAAATCAACGGTGCCAGCCACAACAAATGACCACGCGACAAATAATGACTTAAACGATCGGTTACCTTGCCGCTGCGCCATAATCGCCAGCACAACCAACCGCCAACCCACAAAAACACCGCCGTCGCCAGCAGCAACCATTTAAACTCGCCACTCTGCATTCCGGCAGGAATATCGATCGCCGCGCCTGCCAGAATCCCCGGCAGGAAGTAAAATGGCGGCCACAGCAGGCAGCCGATAATATTTGGCGTGATAAATTTTGCCACCGGGAGATCCAGCATCCCCGCCACCATTGGCACCAGCGGACGCGTCGGGCCGACAAAACGACCGACCAGAATGGTAAACATGCTGTGTTGATGCAACGCATGTTCAGTTTTATCAAGTAGTGCTTTGTTTTTCTTCAGAAATGACCAGCGATGCAACGGCTTTTTAAACCGCCAGCCCAGCCAGAAGGAGATCCAGTCGCCCATCAGGCAGCCAACAATCCCCGCCAGCCAGGCGTGCCAGAAACTTAACTCGCCGCTACCTATCAGCGCCCCCAGCCCCGCCATCAGCACCGTACCGGGCAGAATCAAACCGACCAGCGCCAGTGACTCCAGAAAGGCCACCAACACCACCGCCATCAATGAATACACAGTGGATTGGGTAATAAAGTGTTCCAGCAATGCTTGCATAATGTGCCTGTCAAATGGACGAAGCAGGGATTCTGCAAACCCAATGCTACTCCGTCAAGCCGTCAATCGTCTGATTCGTTACCAATTATGACAACCTGAGAGCTACATCATTCACTTTTTCTTCACAACCGGCACGGAACTCGCTCGGGCTGGCGCCTGTACATTTTTTAAATACCCGCGAGAAATAGAGCTGATCGTCAAAGCCAACATTGCGTCCGACGGTGGCGATAGGCATACGAGTCGTGCTCAATAGCAGCTTCGCCTGACTGATGCGTTGATCTTCGCGCCAGCTTAAGACGCTTATCCCTAATTGCTGGCGGAACAGATGCGACAGACGCGACGGAGACAGGCAAACATGCTGTGCGACACTGGCGATATCAAAATTGCTGTCCGCCAGGTGATCGCTGATGTACTGACAAGCCTCGCGTACCCGATTATCCATTGGCGGATGTAGCGACTCATTAATGACTTCCATGCGCCGCAGTAACAATTGCTCAAGAAGATTTATCGCCAGCAACTCCGAATAGCGCCCTTCCCCTTGTCCGGCATTGATAATTTGCCCGAACAAATCGCTGAAATGCGGCTGATGCGCTTCGTTCGGGCGAAAGAAACCGGTATTGGCAAATATCGACGGCCAGTTAAGCCATTCGTGCCAGTAAGCGCGGGGGCGAAAGTAAACCCACTGGTGATACCATTCGCGGGCCTCCGGATGACGACCGTAGTGATGAATTTCTCCCGGCGGGAATAGCAAAATATCGCCTGGTCGGCAGACAAATTCTCGCCCCTGGTTTTTCACTATGCCCTGTCCGCGAATGGTGAGATTGAGAATATAGCCTTTCATTCCCAGCGGTCGGTCGATAAAAAAATCGAGATAACCATTGGCCTCAATCGGCGTTAAACCCGCCACCAGATGGGCGTTGAACGAGTAACCCGGCAGCAAGGGATCATTTTGCGCTTCAGCCATACTTTTCATACTCCCGCCATTCAGAGAAGAAACCAATTGTCCATATTGCATCAGACATTGCCGTCACTGCGTCTTTTACTGGCTCTTCTCGCTAATCCAACCGGCAACCCCGCTTGTGAAAAGCATTTTGTAACAAAGGGGGGCAAAAGCCATGACAAAAACGCGTAACAAAAGTGTCTATAATCACGGCAGAAAAGTCCACATTGATTATTTGCACGGCGTCACACTTTGCTATGCCATAGCATTTTTATCCATAAGATTAGCGGATCCTGCCTGACGCTTTTTTTCGCAACTCTCTACTGTTTCTCCATACCCGTTTTTTTGGATGGAGTGAAACGATGGCGATTGCAATTGGCCTCGATTTTGGCAGTGATTCTGTGCGAGCTTTGGCGGTGGAATGCGCCACCGGTGAAGAGATCGCCACCAGCGTAGAGTGGTATCCCCGTTGGCAGGAAGGGCAATTTTGTGATGCCCCGAATAACCAGTTCCGTCATCATCCGCGTGACTATATCGAGTCAATGGAAGCGGCGCTGAAAACCGTGCTGGCCGCGCTTAGTGCCGAACAACGCGCTGACGTGGTCGGCATTGGCGTCGACAGTACCGGCTCCACACCTGCACCAATCGACGCCGACGGCAACGTGCTGGCGCTACGCCCGGAGTTTGCCGAAAACCCGAACGCGATGTTCGTTTTGTGGAAAGACCACACGGCGGTTGAAGAAGCGGAAGAGATCACCCGCTTGTGTCATACACCTGGCAAAACTGACTACTCTCGCTATATTGGCGGTATTTATTCCAGCGAATGGTTCTGGGCAAAAATCCTGCATGTGACTCGCCAGGATAGCGCCGTGGCGCAATCTGCCGCATCGTGGATTGAACTGTGCGACTGGGTACCCGCCCTGCTCTCCGGCACCACCCGCCCGCAGGATATTCGCCGCGGACGCTGTAGCGCCGGGCATAAGTCGCTATGGCACGAAAGCTGGGGCGGCCTGCCGCCAGCCAGTTTCTTTGACGAACTGGACCCGATCCTCAACCGTCATTTACCTTCCCCGCTGTTCACTGACACCTGGACTGCCGATATTCCGGTGGGCACTTTATGCCCGGAATGGGCGCAGCGTCTCGGTCTGCCTGAAAGCGTGGTGATTTCCGGCGGCGCGTTTGACTGCCATATGGGCGCAGTCGGCGCAGGCGCACAGCCTAACGCGCTGGTAAAAGTTATCGGTACTTCCACCTGCGACATTCTGATTGCCGACAAACAGAGCGTTGGCGAGCGGGCAGTGAAAGGTATTTGCGGTCAGGTTGATGGCAGCGTGGTGCCTGGATTTATCGGTCTGGAAGCAGGTCAATCGGCGTTTGGGGATATCTACGCCTGGTTCGGTCGCGTACTCGGCTGGCCGCTGGAACAGCTTGCCGCCCAGCATCCGGAACTGAAAGAGCAAATCAAAGCCAGCCAGAAACAACTGCTTCCGGCGCTGACCAAAGCATGGGCCAAAAATCCGTCTCTGGATCACCTGCCGGTGGTGCTCGACTGGTTTAACGGTCGCCGCACGCCAAACGCTAACCAACGCCTGAAAGGAGTGATTACCGATCTGAACCTCGCCACCGACGCTCCGCTGCTGTTCGGCGGTTTAATTGCCGCCACCGCCTTTGGCGCACGCGCAATTATGGAGTGCTTCACCGATCAGGGGATCGCCGTAAACAACGTGATGGCGCTGGGCGGCATCGCGCGGAAAAACCAGGTGATTATGCAAGCCTGCTGCGACGTGCTGAATCGCCCGCTGCAAATTGTTGCCTCTGACCAATGCTGTGCGCTCGGTGCGGCGATTTTTGCTGCCGTCGCCGCGAAAGTGCATGCCGACATCCCATCAGCCCAGCAAAAAATGGCCAGTGCGGTAGAGAAAACCCTGCAACCGTGCAGCGAGCAGGCACAACGCTTTGAACATCTTTATCGCCGCTATCAGCAATGGGCGATGAGCGCCGAACAACACTATCTTCCAACTTCCGCCCCGGCACAGGCTGCCCAGGCCGTTCCGACTCTATAAGGACACGACAATGACGATTTTTGATAATTATGAAGTGTGGTTTGTAATTGGCAGCCAGCATTTGTATGGCCCGGAAACCCTGCGTCAGGTCACCCAACATGCCGAGCACGTCGTTAATGCGCTGAATACGGAAGCGAAACTGCCCTGCAAACTGGTGCTGAAACCGCTGGGTACCACGCCGGACGAAATCACCGCAATTTGCCGCGATGCCAATTACGACGATCGTTGCGCGGGTCTGGTGGTGTGGCTGCACACCTTCTCCCCGGCAAAAATGTGGATCAACGGCCTGACCATGCTCAACAAACCGTTGCTGCAATTCCACACCCAGTTTAACGCGGCGCTACCGTGGGACAGCATCGACATGGACTTTATGAACCTGAACCAGACTGCACACGGCGGTCGCGAGTTCGGTTTCATCGGCGCGCGTATGCGTCAGCAACATGCCGTCATTACCGGTCACTGGCAGGATAAACAAGCACATGAGCGTATCGGCTCCTGGATGCGTCAGGCGGTATCTAAACAGGATACCCGTCATCTGAAAGTCTGCCGTTTTGGCGATAACATGCGTGAAGTGGCGGTCACTGACGGCGATAAAGTTGCCGCACAGATCAAGTTCGGTTTCTCCGTCAATACCTGGGCGGTTGGCGATCTGGTGCAGGTGGTGAACTCCATCAGTGACGGCGATGTTAACGCGCTGGTCGATGAGTACGAAAGCAGCTACACCATGACGCCTGCCACTCAAATCCACGGCGAAAAACGACAGAACGTGCTGGAAGCGGCGCGTATTGAGCTGGGGATGAAGCGTTTCCTGGAACAAGGTGGCTTCCACGCGTTCACCACCACCTTTGAAGATTTGCACGGTCTGAAACAGCTTCCTGGTCTGGCCGTACAGCGTCTGATGCAGCAGGGTTACGGCTTTGCGGGCGAAGGCGACTGGAAAACTGCCGCCCTGCTTCGCATCATGAAGGTGATGTCAACCGGTCTGCAGGGCGGCACCTCCTTTATGGAGGACTACACCTATCACTTCGAGAAAGGTAATGACCTGGTGCTCGGCTCCCATATGCTGGAAGTCTGCCCGTCGATCGCCGTAGAAGAGAAACCGATCCTCGACGTTCAGCACCTCGGTATTGGTGGTAAAGATGATCCTGCCCGCCTGATCTTCAATACCCAAACCGGTCCGGCGATTGTCGCCAGCCTGATTGATCTCGGCGATCGTTATCGTCTGCTGGTTAACTGCATCGACACGGTGAAAACACCGCACTCCCTGCCGAAACTGCCGGTGGCGAACGCGCTGTGGAAAGCGCAACCGGATCTGCCAACCGCTTCCGAAGCGTGGATCCTTGCTGGTGGTGCGCACCACACCGTCTTCAGCCATGCGCTGAACCTTAACGATATGCGCCAGTTCGCCGAGATCCACGGCATTGAAATCACGGTGATTGATAACGACACCCGCCTGCCAGCGTTTAAAGACGCGCTGCGCTGGAACGAAGTGTATTACGGATTTCGTCGCTAAGTAGCCGCATCAGGTATGTAACGCCTGATGCGACGCTGGCGC
>NZ_RHJJ01000007.1:97320-97504 GCF_004212225.1 Escherichia sp. E14V7 | reverse complement strand
TTTTGTAGGCCGGATAAGCAACGCGCATCCGGCATTCAGCGCCTGATGCGACGCTGGCGCGTCTTATCAGGCCTACGCGCTGCGATTTTGTAGGCCGAATAAGCCAAAGCGCATCCGGCATTCAACGCCTGATGCGACGCTAGCGCGTCTTATCAGGCCTACACGCTGCGATTTTGTAGGCCGG
>NZ_RHJJ01000007.1:0-97183 GCF_004212225.1 Escherichia sp. E14V7 | reverse complement strand
GACGCTGGCGCGTCTTATCAGGCCTACACGCTGCGATTTTGTAGGCCGGATAAGCAACGCGCATCCGGCATTCAGCGCCTGATGCGACGCTGGCGCGTCTTATCAGGCCTACACGCTGCGATTTTGTAGACCGGATAAGCAAAGCGCATCCGGCACGAAGGAGTCAACATGTTAGAAGATCTCAAACGCCAGGTTTTAGAAGCCAACCTGGCGCTCCCAAAACACAACCTGGTCACTCTGACCTGGGGCAACGTCAGCGCCGTTGATCGCGAGCGCGGCGTCTTTGTAATCAAACCTTCCGGCGTCGATTACAGCATCATGACCGCTGACGATATGGTCGTGGTCAGCATCGAAACCGGTGAAGTGGTTGAAGGTACGAAAAAGCCCTCCTCCGACACGCCAACTCACCGACTGCTCTATCAGGCATTTCCGTCCATTGGCGGTATTGTGCACACGCACTCCCGCCATGCCACCATCTGGGCGCAGGCGGGTCAGTCGATTCCAGCAACCGGCACCACTCACGCCGACTATTTCTACGGCACCATTCCCTGCACTCGCAAAATGACCGACGCAGAAATCAACGGCGAATATGAGTGGGAAACCGGTAACGTCATCGTTGAAACCTTTGAAAAACAGGGTATCGATGCGGCGCAAATGCCTGGCGTACTGGTCCATTCTCACGGTCCGTTTGCGTGGGGTAAAAACGCCGAAGATGCGGTGCACAATGCCATCGTGCTGGAAGAGGTCGCTTATATGGGGATTTTCTGCCGCCAGCTGGCCCCGCAGCTCCCTGATATGCAGCAAACCTTGCTGGATAAACACTATCTGCGTAAGCATGGTGCAAAGGCGTATTACGGGCAGTAATGACTGTATAAAACCACAGCCAGTCAAACGAAACCAGGCTATACTCAAGCCTGGTTTTTTATTGGATTTTCAGCGTGGCGCAGGCAGGTTTTATCTTAACCCGACACTGGCGGGATACCCCTCAAGGGACCGAAGTTTCTTTCTGGCTGGCAACGGACAACGGGCCGTTGCACGTTACGCTTGCGCCGCAAGAATCCGTGGCGTTTATTCCCGCCGATCAGGTTCTCCGCGCTCAGCATATTCTGCAGGGTGAACAAGGCTTTCGCCTGACGCCGCTGGCGTTAAAGGATTTTCACCGTCAGCCGGTGTATGGCCTTTACTGTCGCGCCCATCGCCAGTTGATGAATTACGAAAAGCGCCTGCGTGAAGGTGGCGTTACCGTCTACGAGGCTGATGTGCGCCCGCCAGAACGCTATCTGATGGAGCGTTTTATCACCGCTCCAGTGTGGGTCGAGGGAGATATGCGCAATGGCGCTATCGTTAATGCTCGCCTGAAACCGCATCCCGACTATCGTCCGCCGCTCAAGTGGGTTTCTATTGATATTGAAACCACCCGCCACGGTGAGCTCTACTGCATCGGCCTGGAAGGTTGCGGGCAGCGCATCGTTTATATGCTGGGGCCAGAGAATGGCGACGCCTCCGCGCTCGATTTTGAACTGGAATACGTCGCCAGCCGCCCGCAGCTGTTGGAAAAACTTAACGCCTGGTTTGCAAACCACGATCCCGATGTGATCATCGGCTGGAACGTGGTGCAGTTCGATCTGCGAATGCTGCAAAAACATGCCGAGCGTTACCGTATTCCACTGCGTCTGGGGCGCGATAACAGCGAGCTGGAGTGGCGCGAGCACGGCTTTAAAGACGGCGTCTTTTTCGCCCAGGCCAAAGGTCGGCTAATTATCGACGGTATCGAGGCGCTGAAATCCGCGTTCTGGAATTTCTCTTCATTCTCACTGGAAACTGTCGCTCAGGAGCTATTAGGCGAAGGAAAATCTATCGATAACCCGTGGGATCGGATGGACGAAATTGACCGCCGTTTCGCCGAAGATAAGCCCGCACTGGCGACTTATAACCTGAAAGATTGCGAGCTGGTGACGCAGATTTTCCATAAAACTGAAATCATGCCGTTTTTGCTCGAACGAGCGACGGTGAACGGCCTGCCGGTGGATCGGCACGGGGGGTCGGTGGCGGCGTTTGGTCATCTCTATTTTCCCCGTATGCACCGCGCTGGTTATGTCGCGCCTAATCTCGGCGAAGTGCCGCCACACGCCAGCCCTGGCGGCTACGTGATGGATTCGCGGCCAGGGCTTTATGATTCGGTGCTGGTGCTGGACTACAAAAGCCTGTACCCGTCGATCATCCGCACCTTTCTGATTGATCCCGTCGGGCTGGTGGAAGGCATGGCGCAGCCTGATCCAGAGCACAGCACCGAAGGTTTTCTCGATGCCTGGTTCTCGCGGGAAAAACATTGCCTGCCGGAGATTGTGACTAACATCTGGCACGGGCGCGATGAAGCCAAACGTCAGGGCAACAAGCCGCTGTCGCAGGCGCTGAAGATCATCATGAATGCCTTTTATGGCGTGCTTGGCACCACTGCCTGCCGCTTCTTCGATCCGCGCCTGGCGTCATCGATCACCATGCGTGGTCATCAGATCATGCGGCAAACCAAAGCATTGATTGAAGCGCAGGGCTACGACGTGATCTACGGCGATACAGACTCAACGTTTGTTTGGCTGAAAGGCGCACATTCGGAAGAAGAGGCGGCAAAAATCGGTCGTGCACTGGTGCAGCACGTTAACGCCTGGTGGGCGGAAACGTTGCAAAAACAACGGCTGACCAGCGCGCTGGAACTGGAGTATGAAACCCATTACTGCCGTTTTCTGATGCCAACCATTCGCGGAGCCGATACCGGCAGTAAAAAGCGTTATGCCGGACTGATTCAGGAGGGTGACAAACAGCGGATGGTGTTTAAAGGGCTGGAAACCGTGCGCACCGACTGGACGCCGCTGGCCCAGCAGTTTCAGCAGGAACTTTACCTGCGCATCTTCCGCAACGAGCCATATCAGGAATACGTACGCGAAACCATCGACAAACTGATGGCGGGTGAACTGGATGCCCAACTGGTTTACCGTAAACGGCTGCGCCGTCCGCTGAGCGAATATCAGCGTAATGTACCGCCACATGTACGCGCTGCACGCCTTGCCGATGAAGAAAACCAAACTCGCGGTCGCCCCTTGCAATACCAGAACCGTGGCACCATTAAGTACGTATGGACCACCAACGGCCCGGAGCCGCTGGACTATCAACGTTCACCGCTGGATTACGAACACTATCTGACCCGCCAGCTTCAGCCAGTGGCGGAAGGAATACTCCCCTTTATTGAGGATAATTTTGCTACACTTATGACCGGGCAACTTGGGCTATTTTGAGCAAAAAAAGAGTTCGTCAGATACCATTTTGATGCGTGACGAATGCCTTGCCATCCAGTACCATAGCGCCCTTTCCATTCCTGGACCTGAATAACACCACTACCACATTAGCCTGGTAGCGGGTAGTTATTGCCTGCAATTAAAGATATAGAGCCAAACACATATGCCTTTTACACTTGGTCAACGCTGGATCAGCGATACAGAAAGCGAATTAGGACTTGGAACCGTTGTCGCGGTGGATGCGCGAACTGTCACATTACTTTTCCCATCTACTGGTGAAAACCGTCTGTACGCACGCAGTGATTCCCCCGTGACCCGCGTGATGTTCAACCCTGGTGATACCATTACCAGCCATGACGGCTGGCAGATGCAAGTCGAAGAAGTAAAAGAAGAAAATGGCTTGCTGACCTATATCGGTACTCGCCTGGATAATGAAGAGTCCGGCGTTGCCCTGCGTGAAGTTTTCCTTGATAGCAAACTGGTGTTCAGCAAACCGCAGGACCGCCTGTTTGCCGGGCAGATTGACCGTATGGACCGCTTTGCGCTGCGTTATCGCGCGCGTAAGTATTCCAGCGAACAGTTCCGTATGCCGTACAGCGGCCTGCGCGGTCAGCGTACCAGTCTGATCCCGCACCAGCTCAACATCGCTCATGATGTTGGTCGCCGCCACGCGCCGCGCGTTCTGCTGGCTGACGAAGTGGGTTTAGGGAAAACCATTGAAGCCGGGATGATCCTGCATCAGCAGTTGCTCTCTGGCGCTGCTGAACGTGTGCTGATTATCGTACCGGAAACTTTACAGCATCAGTGGCTGGTGGAAATGCTGCGCCGTTTCAACCTGCGCTTTGCGCTGTTTGATGATGAGCGTTATGCCGAAGCTCAGCACGATGCTTACAACCCGTTCGATACCGAACAGCTGGTGATTTGCTCGCTGGATTTTGCCCGTCGTAGCAAACAGCGTCTGGAACACCTCTGTGAAGCCGAGTGGGATCTGCTGGTGGTCGATGAAGCGCATCACCTGGTGTGGAGCGAAGACGCGCCGAGCCGTGAATATCAGGCTATTGAACAACTGGCAGAGCACGTGCCGGGCGTTCTGCTGCTGACCGCAACCCCGGAACAGCTGGGAATGGAAAGCCACTTCGCCCGTCTGCGTCTGCTGGACCCGAACCGTTTCCACGATTTCGCGCAGTTCGTTGAAGAGCAGAAAAATTATCGTCCGGTTGCGGACGCCGTTGCCATGCTGCTGGCAGGTAACAAACTGAGCAATGACGAACTGAACATGCTCGGTGAGATGATCGGCGAGCAGGATATTGAGCCGCTGTTGCAAGCAGCAAACAGCGACAGCGAAGATGCACAGAGCGCCCGTCAGGAACTGGTTTCGATGCTGATGGATCGCCACGGCACCAGCCGCGTGCTGTTCCGTAACACGCGTAACGGTGTGAAAGGCTTCCCGAAACGCGAGCTGCACACTATTAAGCTGCCGCTGCCGACGCAGTATCAGACGGCTATTAAAGTGTCCGGCATTATGGGCGCACGTAAAAGTGCGGAAGACCGCGCCCGCGATATGCTCTACCCGGAGCGTATTTATCAGGAATTTGAAGGTGATAACGCCACCTGGTGGAACTTCGATCCGCGCGTTGAATGGCTGATGGGCTACCTGACCAGCCATCGTTCTCAGAAAGTGCTGGTGATCTGCGCCAAAGCTGCCACTGCGCTGCAACTGGAGCAAGTACTGCGCGAACGTGAAGGTATTCGCGCCGCGGTGTTCCACGAAGGCATGTCGATTATCGAACGTGACCGCGCTGCCGCCTGGTTCGCCGAAGAAGACACCGGCGCGCAGGTACTGCTGTGCTCGGAAATCGGTTCTGAAGGACGTAACTTCCAGTTCGCCAGCCACATGGTAATGTTCGATCTGCCGTTCAACCCGGATCTGCTGGAGCAGCGTATTGGTCGTCTGGATCGTATCGGTCAGGCGCACGATATTCAGATCCATGTGCCATATCTGGAAAAAACCGCTCAGTCAGTACTGGTGCGCTGGTATCACGAAGGTCTGGATGCGTTCGAGCACACCTGCCCGACCGGACGCACTATTTACGATAGCGTATACAACGATCTGATTAACTATCTGGCTTCACCGGATCAAACCGAAGGCTTTGACGATCTGATCAAAAACTGCCGCGAGCAGCATGAAGCGCTGAAAGCACAGCTGGAACAGGGTCGTGACCGCCTGCTGGAAATCCATTCCAACGGTGGTGAAAAAGCCCAGGCACTGGCAGAAAGCATTGAAGAGCAGGATGACGATACCAACCTGATCGCCTTCGCCATGAACCTGTTCGATATCATCGGTATCAATCAGGACGATCGCGGCGACAACATGATCGTGCTGACGCCGTCCGATCATATGCTGGTGCCGGACTTCCCTGGCCTGTCGGAAGACGGTATTACCATCACCTTCGACCGTGAAGTGGCGCTGGCGCGTGAAGATGCACAGTTTATTACCTGGGAGCATCCGCTCATCCGCAACGGTCTGGATCTGATCCTCTCTGGCGATACTGGTAGCAGCACGATTTCACTGTTGAAAAACAAAGCATTGCCGGTAGGTACACTATTGGTAGAGCTGATTTACGTGGTTGAAGCCCAAGCGCCGAAGCAGTTGCAGCTTAACCGCTTCCTGCCGCCGACACCGGTACGTATGCTGCTGGATAAAAACGGCAACAACCTGGCGGCGCAGGTGGAGTTTGAAACCTTTAACCGTCAGCTTAACGCGGTTAACCGTCACACCGGCAGCAAACTGGTTAACGCCGTGCAGCAGGATGTTCACGCTATCCTCCAGTTGGGTGAAGCGCAGATCGAGAAATCTGCCCGTGCATTGATTGATGCAGCGCGTAACGAAGCCGACGAAAAACTGTCTGCCGAGCTGTCTCGTCTGGAAGCGCTGCGCGCAGTGAACCCGAACATTCGTGACGACGAACTGACCGCCATTGAGAGCAACCGTCAGCAGGTAATGGAAAGCCTGGATCAGGCAGGCTGGCGTCTGGATGCCCTGCGTTTGATCGTTGTAACGCATCAGTAACGGAGCCGAAAATGGGGATGGAAAACTACAATCCACCGCAGGAACCCTGGTTGGTTATCCTGTATCAGGATGACCACATTATGGTGGTCAACAAGCCGAGCGGTTTGTTGTCTGTGCCGGGTCGTCTGGAAGAGCACAAAGACAGCGTGATGACGCGCATTCAGCGTGATTATCCGCAGGCAGAATCGGTGCATCGTCTGGATATGGCTACCAGCGGGGTGATTGTAGTGGCGCTGACCAAAGCCGCGGAGCGGGAGTTAAAACGCCAGTTCCGCGAGCGCGAGCCGAAAAAGCAGTATGTGGCCCGCGTCTGGGGGCATCCATCCCCCGCAGAAGGTCTGGTGGATCTACCGCTGATTTGCGACTGGCCAAACCGCCCGAAACAGAAAGTCTGTTACGAAACGGGCAAGCCTGCGCAGACGGAATATGAAGTGGTGGAGTATGCTGCGGATAACACGGCAAGAGTGGTGTTAAAACCGATTACCGGGCGTTCGCATCAGTTGCGTGTGCATATGCTGGCGCTGGGTCATCCGATTCTCGGCGATCGTTTTTATGCATCACCAGAAGCGAGAGCAATGGCACCGCGTTTGTTGCTACATGCAGAGATGTTGACGATTACCCATCCGGCGTATGGCAATAGTATGACGTTTAAAGCGCCAGCGGATTTTTAATCGTCACGCTGGCGAAGTTCGGTAGGCCGGAGAAGGCGTTCACGCCGCATCCGGCAATTTTGCGCCGATTGCCTGATGCGACGCGGGCCGCGTCTTATCAGGCCTACACTTTGAAACTTATTTAAATCCTTTCTGCTGCTTAATCAGCTCATACGCCTGCTGAATTTCCTGCGCTTTTTGCTTCGCCATCTCCATCATCTCAGGCGGCAAACCTTTCGCCACCAGCTTATCCGGATGGTGTTCACTCATCAGCTTACGGTAGGCGCGTTTAATGGTGGTCGCCTCATCCGTTGGCTTCACGCCCAGCACATTACAGGCATCTTCCAGCGTCGGGCCACGCTGCGCTTGCTGCCAGTTACCACCGCCGGACTGCTGCTGATAACCGCCGCCAAACTGTGCACCGCCCTGCATCATGCGCAGAAACTGATCAAACTGGGCGCGGGAGATCCCTAATTCTTCAGCAATGACATACAGCACCGCTCGCTCATTCGGATGCAGCGAACCATCAGCAAATGCCGCCTGAATCTGGATCTCCAGAAACATGCGAATTAAATCAAAACGCCCGAAGCAGACACTGCGGAACTGACGCATCTTTTCGCGCAGTGGGTAATTGTCTGATTTTCCCACCCGGAACGCATTTTGTGCCGCAGTACGGGAAGCACCATGAAGATTCATTCGCTCCATCAGCTGGCTGGCGATATGAATATCAGCCTCGGTAACGCGACCTTTGGATTTGGTTAAATGCCCCATCACTTCAAAAGTGGTGGCAAAAAACAGCGCCTGACGCTCGCGCTGGTTGGCGAACCACGCCATCTTGCGGCTACGGGCTTTATCAAACATATGGCCAATTAACAGGCCTAACACAACGCCCCAAAAGCCGCCGCCCATCAGTAAGGCCACGGCCACGCCAATGATTTTTCCCCAATACTGCATATATTCCCCAAATGGACTTACGGAAACCAGCGCTATCTCCCACAATATAAAGGTGCTTTTACCGTTTTCCGGCTGCGGTCAATTGTGGGACATCGCCTATAATTTGCATTATCATACCTGTCATTCAATGCCGTGCCTAACACCACAGACGCTATTCGGACAGGATTAACACTAGCGTAGAGATGACGAGTACGTTAGTCTCTGACCGTTTGTCACGCGCAACGTTACCGATGATGGAACAATAAAATCAACGTATGAAAAAACGTATCCCCACTCTCCTGGCCACCATGATTGCCACCGCCCTTTATAGTCAACAGGGACTGGCAGCCGACCTCGCCTCACAGTGCATGTTGGGCGTGCCAAGCTATGACCGTCCTCTGGTACAGGGCGATACCAATGACCTACCCGTGACGATTAATGCTGACCATGCAAAGGGGAACTACCCCGATGACGCCGTGTTTAGCGGCAGCGTGGATATCATGCAGGGTAACAGCCGTCTGCAGGCCGATGAAGTACAGCTTCATCAAAAAGAGGCGCCAGGACAACCGGAGCCGATACGTACCGTCGATGCGCTCGGTAATGTCCATTACGACGATAACCAGGTGATCCTCAAAGGGCCAAAAGGCTGGACGAATCTGAACACCAAAGACACCAACGTCTGGGAAGGTGATTATCAGATGGTGGGGCGTCAGGGGCGCGGTAAAGCAGACCTGATGAAACAGCGTGGCGAAAACCGCTACACCATTCTGGATAACGGTTCTTTTACCTCCTGTCTGCCAGGTTCTGATACCTGGAGCGTGGTGGGTAGCGAAATTATTCATGACCGCGAAGAACAAGTCGCGGAGATCTGGAACGCCCGTTTTAAAGTGGGTCCGGTTCCGATCTTTTACAGCCCCTATTTACAGTTGCCGGTGGGTGACAAACGCCGTTCTGGTTTCTTGATCCCGAACGCCAAGTACACCACCACCAACTACTTTGAGTTCTACCTGCCGTATTACTGGAACATTGCGCCAAATATGGATGCCACCATCACGCCGCATTATATGCATCGTCGTGGCAACATTATGTGGGAAAACGAATTCCGTTATCTCACCCAGGCCGGCGCAGGCTTGATGGAACTGGACTATCTGCCTTCAGATAAAGTCTATGAAGATGAACATCCAGAAGATAGTAATTCACGCCGTTGGTTGTTCTACTGGCAACACTCCGGAGTGATGGACCAGGTTTGGCGCTTTAACATCGACTACACCAAAGTCAGCGACCCGACCTATTTCAATGATTTTGATAATAAATATGGTTCCAGTACCGATGGTTACGCTACGCAAAAATTCAGCGTGGGCTATGCGGTGCAGAACTTTGATGCCACGCTTTCGACTAAACAATTCCAGGTTTTTGATGATACCAGTGGCAACAGCTATGCCGCTGAACCACAGTTAGACGTCAACTACTACCATAACGATCTCGGCCCGTTTGATACCCGAGTTTATGGTCAGGCTGTGCATTTTGTTAATACAAACAGCAATATGCCGGAGGCTACTCGCGTTCATCTGGAGCCGACGATCAACCTGCCGTTATCTAACACCTGGGGCAGTATCAATACCGAAGCGAAGCTGCTGGCTACCCATTATCAGCAGACCAATCTCGACTGGTATAACAGCAACCCACAAAACAATAAGTTGGCAGATTCTGTTAACCGCGTAATGCCGCAATTTAAAGTTGACGGCAAAATGGTCTTCGAACGTGATATGGAAATGCTGGCGCCGGGTTACACCCAGACGCTGGAGCCGCGCGCACAATACCTGTATGTGCCGTATCGCGATCAGAGCGACATCTATAACTATGACTCCTCATTGCTGCAATCCGACTACTCGGGCCTGTTCCGGGACCGGACTTATGGCGGTCTTGACCGTATTGCTTCCGCGAACCAGGTCACGACCGGTATCACAACTCGCGTATATGATGATGCAGCCGTTGAACGTTTTAATATTTCCGTTGGTCAAATCTACTATTTCACGGAGTCTCGCACTGGCGATGACAACATAACATGGGAGAATGACGACAAAACGGGCTCACTGGTATGGGCAGGCGATACCTACTGGCGCATCTCCGAACGCTGGGGATTGCGTGGCGGCATTCAGTACGATACTCGTCTGGATAACGTAGCCACCAGCAACACCAGCATTGAATACCGTCGGGATGAAGACCGTCTGGTACAGCTGAACTACCGCTACGCCAGCCCGGAATATATTCAGGCTACACTGCCTAAATACTATTCCACTGCCGAGCAGTATAAGAATGGCATTTCGCAGGTGGGTGCAGTCGCTAGCTGGCCAATCGCCGATCGTTGGTCGATTGTCGGGGCGTACTATTACGACACCAACGCGAACAAGCAAGCCGACTCAATGTTAGGTGTGCAATACAGCTCCTGCTGCTATGCGATTCGCGTCGGTTATGAGCGTAAGCTGAACGGTTGGGATAACGATAAACAACATGCGATATATGACAACGCAATCGGCTTTAACATCGAACTTCGTGGCCTGAGTTCCAACTACGGTCTGGGTACGCAAGAGATGCTGCGTTCGAACATTCTGCCGTATCAAAACTCTTTGTGATTTGTTGATTTACCACGTAATCCGCAGTGCGGTTAATTGAAATGGAAAAAGTATGAAGAACTGGAAAACGCTGCTTCTCGGTATCGCCATGATTGCGAATACCAGTTTCGCTGCCCCCCAGGTAGTCGATAAAGTCGCAGCCGTCGTCAATAACGGCGTCGTGCTGGAAAGCGACGTTGATGGATTAATGCAGTCGGTAAAAATGAACGCTGCCCAGGCAAGGCAGCAACTTCCTGATGACGCTACGCTGCGCCACCAAATCATGGAACGTTTGATCATGGATCAAATCCTCCTGCAGATGGGGCAGAAAATGGGAGTTAAAATCTCCGATGAGCAGCTTGATCAGGCGATTGCCAACATTGCCAAACAGAACAACATGACGCTGGATCAGATGCGCAGCCGTCTGGCTTACGATGGTCTGAACTACAACACCTATCGTAATCAGATCCGCAAAGAGATGATTATCTCGGAAGTGCGCAACAACGAAGTGCGTCGTCGCATCACTATCCTGCCACAGGAAGTTGAAGCTCTGGCGCAGCAAGTCGGTAATCAAAATGATGCCAGCACTGAACTGAACTTAAGCCACATCCTGATCCCGCTGCCGGAAAACCCGTCTTCTGAACAGGTGAATGAGGCGGAAAGCCAGGCGCGTGCCATTGTCGATCAGGCGCGTAACGGCGCTGATTTCGGTAAGCTGGCGATTGCTCATTCTGCCGACCAGCAGGCGCTGAACGGCGGCCAGATGGGCTGGGGTCGCATTCAGGAGCTGCCGGGGATCTTCGCCCAGGCATTAAGCACCGCGAAGAAAGGCGACATTGTTGGCCCAATTCGTTCCGGTGTTGGCTTCCACATTCTGAAAGTTAACGACCTGCGCGGCGAAAGCAAAAATATCTCGGTGACCGAAGTTCATGCTCGCCATATTCTGCTGAAACCGTCGCCTATCATGACTGACGAACAGGCCCGCGTGAAACTGGAACAAATTGCTGCGGATATCAAGAGCGGTAAAACCACATTTGCTGCCGCAGCAAAAGAGTTCTCTCAGGATCCTGGCTCTGCAAATCAGGGCGGCGATCTCGGCTGGGCTACGCCAGATATTTTCGATCCAGCCTTCCGTGATGCGTTGACCCGCCTGAACAAAGGTCAAATGAGTGCACCGGTTCACTCTTCATTCGGCTGGCATTTAATCGAACTGCTGGACACCCGTAACGTCGATAAAACCGATGCGGCGCAAAAAGATCGTGCATACCGCATGCTGATGAACCGTAAGTTCTCGGAAGAAGCAGCAAGCTGGATGCAGGAACAACGCGCCAGCGCTTATGTGAAAATTTTGAGCAACTAATGGTTAAACCCCAACGTGTTGTGATCACTCCCGGCGAACCCGCCGGGATTGGCCCGGACTTAGTTGTCCAGCTTGCACAACGAGAGTGGCCGGTAGAACTGGTTGTTTGTGCCGATGCCACTCTCCTTACCGACCGGGCAGCGATGCTCGGTTTACCGCTTAACCTCCGCCCTTATTCCCCCGACTCCCCTGCGCAACCGCAATCTGCGGGAACGCTGACGCTACTTCCCATTGCACTACGTGTACCTGCCACTGCGGGACAATTAGCAGTTGAGAATGGGCATTATGTGGTGGAGACGCTGGCACGCGCGTGCGATGGTTGCCTGAAAGGTGAATTTGCCGCGCTGATTACAGGTCCGGTGCATAAAGGCGTTATCAACGACGCAGGCATTCCGTTTACCGGTCATACCGAGTTTTTTGAAGAACGCTCGCAGGCGAAAAAAGTGGTGATGATGCTGGCAACCGAAGAACTTCGCGTGGCGCTGGCAACAACGCATTTACCGCTGCGCGATATTGCTGACGCCATCACCCCTGCGCTTCTGCACGAAGTGATTGCTATTTTGCATCACGATTTGCGAACCAAATTTGGTATTGCCGAACCGCGCATTCTGGTCTGTGGCCTGAATCCGCACGCGGGCGAAGGCGGTCATATGGGCACGGAAGAGATAGACACCATTATTCCGGTGCTCGACGAGCTGCGGGCGCAGGGGATGAAACTCAACGGGCCGCTGCCTGCCGATACCCTGTTTCAGCCGAAATATCTCGATAACGCCGACGCCGTGCTGGCGATGTACCACGATCAGGGTCTTCCCGTGCTAAAATACCAGGGCTTCGGGCGCGGTGTGAACATTACGCTGGGCCTGCCCTTTATTCGCACATCAGTGGACCACGGCACCGCGCTTGAACTGGCGGGACGTGGCAAAGCCGATGTCGGCAGTTTTATTACGGCGCTTAATCTCGCCATCAAAATGATTGTTAATACCCAATGAATAATCGAGTCCACCAGGGCCATTTAGCCCGTAAACGCTTCGGGCAAAACTTTCTCAACGATCAGTTCGTGATCGACAGTATTGTTTCTGCCATTAACCCGCAAAAGGGCCAGGCAATGGTCGAAATCGGCCCCGGTCTGGCAGCTTTAACCGAACCGGTTGGCGAACGACTGGACCAGCTGACAGTCATCGAACTTGACCGTGATCTGGCAGCGCGCCTGCAAACGCATCCATTCTTAGGCCCGAAACTGACGATTTATCAACAGGATGCGATGACCTTCAACTTCGGTGAACTGGCAGAGAAAATGGGCCAGCCGCTGCGTGTTTTCGGCAACCTGCCGTATAACATCTCCACACCGTTGATGTTCCATCTGTTTAGCTATACTGATGCCATTGCCGACATGCACTTTATGTTGCAAAAAGAGGTGGTGAATCGTCTGGTTGCAGGACCGAACAGCAAGGCGTATGGTCGATTAAGCGTCATGGCGCAATACTATTGCAACGTGATCCCGGTGCTGGAAGTGCCGCCATCAGCCTTTACACCACCACCCAAAGTGGATTCCGCCGTCGTACGCCTGGTTCCTCATGCAACGATGCCTCACCCGGTTAAAGATGTTCGCGTGCTGAGTCGTATCACCACTGAAGCCTTTAACCAGCGTCGTAAAACCATTCGTAACAGCCTCGGCAACCTGTTTAGCGTCGAGGTGTTAACGGGAATGGGGATCGACCCGGCGATGCGAGCGGAAAATATCTCTGTCGCGCAATATTGCCAGATGGCGAACTATCTGGCGGAGAACGCGCCTTTGCAGGAGAGTTAACGATGATCAATTCGCCCCGAGTGTGTATTCAGGTTCAAAGCGTCTACATTGAGGCACAATCTTCACCTGATAATGAACGTTACGTTTTTTCTTATACCGTAACCATACGCAACCTGGGGCGAGCGCCAGTGCAGTTGTTGGGGCGTTACTGGCTGATCACTAACGGCAATGGCCGTGAAACAGAAGTCCAGGGCGAAGGTGTGGTGGGCGTCCAACCGCATATCGCGCCTGGCGAAGAGTACCAGTATACCAGCGGCGCGATTATCGAAACGCCGCTGGGCACCATGCAGGGTCACTACGAAATGATTGATGAGAACGGCGTTCCCTTTATCATCGACATTCCCGTATTCCGACTCGCCGTTCCAATATTCATTCATTAAAAAACTATGGCGACATACCTTATTGGCGATGTTCATGGCTGTTACGATGAACTGATCGCATTGCTGCATAAAGTGGAATTTACCCCTGGGAAAGATACTCTCTGGCTGACGGGCGATCTGGTTGCGCGCGGTCCTGGTTCGCTTGATGTACTGCGCTATGTGAAATCCTTAGGCGACAGCGTACGTCTGGTGCTGGGCAATCACGATCTGCATCTGCTGGCCGTGTTTTCAGGCATAAGCCGCAACAAACCCAAAGATCGTCTCACGCCGCTACTGGAAGCGCCTGATGCCGATGAACTGCTTAACTGGCTACGTCGTCAGCCTTTGTTGCAAATCGATGAAGAGAAAAAGCTGGTGATGGCCCACGCGGGGATCACGCCGCAGTGGGACTTACCGACCGCGAAAGAGTGCGCACGTGACGTAGAAGCGGTACTGTCAAGCGACTCTTACCCTTTCTTCCTCGATGCCATGTACGGCGATATGCCGAACAACTGGTCACCAGATTTGCGTGGTCTGGCGCGATTACGTTTTATCACCAACGCCTTTACCCGTATGCGCTTTTGCTTTCCAAACGGTCAACTGGATATGTACAGCAAAGAATCGCCGGAAGAAGCCCCTGCCCCGCTGAAACCGTGGTTTGCGATTCCTGGTCCCGTCGCTGAAGAGTACAGCATCGCTTTTGGTCACTGGGCATCGCTGGAAGGCAAAGGTACGCCAGAAGGTATTTACGCGCTGGATACCGGCTGCTGCTGGGGTGGTACATTAACCTGCCTGCGCTGGGAAGATAAACAGTATTTTGTCCAGCCGTCGAACAGACATAAGGATATGGGCGAAGCGGCGGCGTCTTAAACACAGCCTGATACAGGAAGGCCGGATAAGACGCGACCGGCGTCACATCCGGCACTAACCGTAAATTCTATACAAACTTACCGCCGCTCCAGAATCTCAAAGCAATAACTATGAGAGTTCTGCGCATCAGCGTCGTGGAATTCGCTGAATACCGATTCCCAGTCATCCGGCTCGTAATCCGGGAAATGGGTGTCGCCTTCCACTTCTGCGTCGATATGCGTCAGATACAGTTTTTGCGCTTTTGGCAGGAACTGCTCATAAACGCGACCGCCGCCAATCACCATGATTTCTGGTACGTCACCACACGCCGCGATGGCTTCATCAACCGACTTCACCCACGTCACGCGATCGTCCGTGCCAGGCTTGCTGCTGATGATAATGTTTTTGCGCCCCGGCAGCGGGCGGCCAATCGATTCCCAGGTATGGCGGCCCATAACTACGGGTTTATTTAAGGTGTTGCGTTTAAACCAGGCGAGATCGGCAGGCAGATTCCACGGCATGGCGTTTTCCATGCCGATAACGCGATCTACCGCTAGCGCCGCAATCAAACTGATCATTGAAATTTCCCGATAAAAAAAAATTGTCGTCACTATACGTAAAGCGTAAACCTTCGTCGACTGGCGAGAGGATGATGTTGAGGAAAATTTTTATTTTGCTGGCGAGTCCATAATCTGTTCGTGGACTCGCCGCAATACAATGAAATAAAAACAAATAGTTAGCTGTAAAGCGTGATTTACGTCACTCTTTATTAGGATAAGGGTTTCGTTTCCGGTTCATCCGCCATATTACCGGTATGTTTCCCCTCTTCGGTTCCCTGCCAGCCATGCCGTTGGGTGAGTGACAGATGTTCCCGGTCCTCGGTGATGATCTCGCTTAACATCGCGCTGGTGCGTTTATAGACCGCCGCGCGGGCTTTGGTATCGTTTTCGCCCATTGCCATCTCTTCCACCATTTCAATATTAAAGCGGCGGAACACATCGGCGCGTTCTCGCGCTTCATACGGCCCCAGACCTAAACTTTCCAGTGCCAGACGCCCGGTTTTCAGCGCACCTTCAAAGGTTTCACGCTCCGGCTTTTCAACGCCTGCCTGACGCAAACGAATGTAGTGGTCGACATCACGGGCGCGGGCAATAATCTGCAAATGCGGGAAATGTTCTTTCACCATCTCCGTCAGTTGCAGGTTGGTTTGCGGATCGTCGATGGCGTTAATCAGCACTTCCGCTTTCGCCGCACCCGCAGATTCCAGTAAATCCATCCGCGTGGCATCGCCATAAAACACTTTCATGCCGAATTTACGCAGCGTTTCGATATGGTCCGGGTCGTGATCGAGCACCACCATTTTCACCCCGCTGGAGAGCAATAAACGTCCGGTGATCTGCCCAAAACGACCGAATCCGGCGATAATCACGCGCGGCTGTTCTTCGTCGATCTCATCGGCTTCACGCGCTTCCTCAGTAGAAGATTGCTCAAGGCGATTGAGGATCACCAGCAGAATCGGCGTTGCTGCCATCGACAGCGCCACCGCCAGGGTCAGCGATTTCGCCCACTCTGGCTCCAGCACATTCGCCATCTGCGCCGCACCAAATACCACAAAGGCAAACTCACTGCCCTGCCCTAATAACACCGCAAACCAGCGACGCTGTTTATTTGGCACCTGCAACGGTCGGGCAATCAGCCACAGCATGGCGATTTTGATGATGAGGAAACCAAGCAGCAAAATAACAATGCGCAACGGATTTTCAAGCAGCGTGCCAAAGTCTATCGACATGCCAACGCCGATGAAAAACAGCCCCAGTAGCAAACCTTTAAATGGTTCGATATCGCTTTCCAGCGCATGACGATATTCTGAGCTTGCCAGCAGTACGCCCGCCAGAAACGCGCCCATCGCCATCGACAAGCCAACCTCTTCCAGCAGCAAACCAAAGCCAAACACGAGGAATAACGCCACGGCGCTGAACACTTCCCGCAAGCCAGAGCGGGCAACAAAACGCAGCGCCGGACGCGTGACATAGCGCCCCAGCAATACCACCAGCACCAGCGCGCCCGCTACTTTTAACGCCGACAGGGCAAATGCGCCCATCGTCGTCGAGGCACTGCTCGCCGCCAGTAGCGGGATCATCGCCACCAGCGGGATCGCCGCGATATCCTGGAACAGCAGAACCGCGAAGGCACTGCGGCCCATCTGCGTCATCATCAGATTGCGTTCATTCATCGCCTGCATGGCAATTGCCGTAGAAGAGAGCGCCAGCGTCATGCCGATCAGTTCCGCTACCTGCCAGCGTAGCCCAAGTAACATGCAGAACAGCCCCAGCAGGCCGCCGCAAATCACCATCTGCAATGCGCCACCGCCGAACACCGCCGCACGCAGCTTCCACAGCCTTTGTGGATCGAGTTCGAGGCCGATAATAAACAACATCAGCACCACGCCGATTTCAGCAAAGTGCAGAATAGATTCGGCATCGGTCACCAGTCGCAGCCCCCACGGGCCAATAATACAACCCGCGATCAGGTAGCCAAGTACCGATCCCAGACCGAGGCGTACCGCAATGGGGACAATCAGCGCCGCCGAACCGAGATAAATCAGCGCCTGAATCAGCGTATGGCTATCCATGATGTGCCTCCTGCCATTCCAGCAGACGTTGCTTATAGTGGCGCGCCTGCCCTTCGAGGGTTTCGTCGTCACAAATAAAGGTGCAGTGCATGGCAAACGGTGGCAGCCAGTTCAGCCCGCAGTAGATTGCCGTCGCCTGTAGCGGCTGCGCCAGCACATCAAAGCCCGGATGCGCACCAATCTCAAAATGGCTTTCCCCGCCGCCGGTCGTTACCGCCCACAGCAAATGTTTACCATGCAGCGCCGTGCCGCCATGACCGTAAGCCCAGCCGTGGGAGAAGACTTTATCGATCCAAAGTTTAAGGAGCGGTGGAATGCTGTACCACTGCATCGGGTGCTGCCAGACGATCAGATCGGCGCGAGACAGCGCCTCCTGCTCGGCGGCGATATCGATATTGAAGTCAGGATAGAGTTGATAAAGAGAGCGAATTTCGACGCCTTCCAGCGTCCTTGCCTGTTCAAGCATCCGTTTATTCGCATGGGAATGATGCGGATACGGATGCGCATAAATTATGAGGATCATAGTTATTAGCCCGCGTGTTTACGCCTTTGTTTTCCCACAAAGTGTAGTCATATATTCACGCGGCTTATAGTCAATAATATTGATTCAGAAAAGAGAGAAATCTGAATAAATTACCCCGCTCGCTGCCTGCGAATCGTCATATTGCTGGTCTGCGCCAGTGACATCCCACGTGTTTCCGGGGCAAACGCTACGGAAATCAACAAGCCAAATAGCGAGATCCCCGCCCCCATCAGCATGGTGCTACTGATGCCGTAATTATTGATAAAGATTGGCAGCGCCCAGGTCGAAACAATGGTGCCAATACGGCTTAATGACATAATCACGCCCACGGCTGAAGCCCGAATATCCGTCGGGAAGAGTTCATTAGGATAGAGCCACTGTAAATTACCCGGCCCACCGGAGAAAAAGGCATACACCGCAAAGGCCATGACCACCAGCCAGATCCCCATATCCGGGATCAGCCCCAAAACCGCCAGCGCCAACGTCATCATGGCAAAGCTGCCAATCAACAATGGACGCCGTCCGGCAGTGTTTAACCACAGCATCGGCGGAATACAGCCGAGCATAAAGAACAGGCTAATCACCACATTCCCCAGCGCCGCGTTTTTGCCAACACCCAATCCCAACAAACCAACGATTTGCGGGCCAAAGGTGTAAATAGCGAACATGGGGATCACCTGGCAGGTCCAGATGGCGGCAACAAACAGAACAAAAGGAAAATGGCGGCGATTAAACAGATCGCGAAAACGGGTTTGCTGCGGCTGCTCTTCCTCGAAAGCCACCGGTTCGCCAAACAGTTTGATCATCATCTCTTCGCACTCTTTCACTCGCCCTTTGCGTAACAACCAGCGGGGAGATTCAGGCAGTTCGAATCGACCAATCAAAATCAACAAACAAGGGATCGCCGCGCTACCCAGCATCCAGCGCCAGCCGCCTTCCACATCATAAAGCCAGTAGCCAACCAGATCGGCGCAGGTCGCGCCGACATACCACATCGCGGCGATAAAGCTGATGGAAAACGCCCGCTGACGGGTACTGGAGAACTCGGTGATCATTGAGGTGGCGATGGGATAATCTGCACCGATGACAATGCCGATAAGTACCCGCATCACCAGCAGTTCGACGGGGGATGAGACAAACATCGTCGCCACCGATATCACGCCGATGG
Source organism: Escherichia sp. E14V7 (assembly GCF_004212225.1). NCBI lineage: Bacteria > Pseudomonadati > Pseudomonadota > Gammaproteobacteria > Enterobacterales > Enterobacteriaceae > Escherichia > Escherichia sp. E14V7. The sequence goes on along the minus strand of NZ_RHJJ01000007.1, from coordinate 77,930 downwards.
CGATGATATCAATGAGGAACATTTTGCGCCGTCCGACTTTATCGGAGATATAGCCAAACAGCGATGTGCCAACGAACAGCCCGGCGAGCGTTCCCGCGCCCAGCAAGCCAATCCAGTCAGCGTCCAGTTTCAGCGCCGGAGTCAGTTGCTCCAGTGCCACGCCAATCATTACCAGTACATAACCATCCAGAAACGGACCACCGCTTCCCCACAGCAAAATGCGGCGGTGAATAGAGGAAAATTTAAGATCGTCAAAGTTTCTGGACGGTTGCATGGGTTATTCCTGTTTTTTTGCAATGAGAGTCAGTACGGCGTTACGTATCAAACCGACATCAACCGTAACGGAACTCCACACCAAAGGTGCCGCGCGGGTATTCCCACTGTTCCAGCGCCGACCCCAGCCCCAGAATGCGACAGGTGCCGCACTCCAGACATCCGGCGTAATCGAAGCGCACACTGCCGTCATCCTGCTTCTTGTACAGACCTGCGGGGCACGCTTTCACCAGCAGCTCCAGCGCCTGTTTATCGGCATCGGCCTTCACAACAATGTGCGGATGCTCTTCATCGACATTGAATTTATTGACGCCCAGTTTGACGTCCACATTGACGGGAGAAGTCATAAAACGGTCACTCCTTTCATGCCATCCTTGATTAGATTGATGAAGCCCACTTTCTTGCCGTGGCGGAGGATTTTCTTGCGCATCAGTTCCGGCGCGCTGCCGTCAATGGTGAACAGGTCACGCGCTACGCCCACCGCCAGTTCCGGGTAGCCGCTAAACATGCGTGGGTTATCAAGGAACGCCGGTAGTTTCTGGTACATTCGCATATCGCGCAGCGGGCCACTCTCAAGATGCTGACGATATTCCGCCAGTTTTTGCTTACTGAAATCGTCGCTTTTCATCGCTGAAAGCACAGTTTTTGCTGCGGCTTCCCCGGCGGCAATCGCCAGATCCATTCCGCGAATGGTAAAACCGAGGTTCATACACATTCCGGCGGCATCACCGGCAATCAATACGCCGTCACCAACCAGCTCCGGTAGCATGTTGATGCCTGCTTCCGGCACTACGTGAGCGGAATATTCCACCAGCTTGCCGCCCGCGATCAGCGGTGCAACTGCCGGATGCTGCTTGAAATCTTCCAGCATTTGCGGCACCGATTTTTTCGCGTCATGCAGATGATGCAGACCACAAACCAGCCCCAGCGACAGAGTGTTTTCATTGGTATAAAGAAAACCGCCGCCCATCAGGCCATCGGTGGGTGATCCCGCAAACAGGCAAGCCGCGCCCTGATTACCCTGCAACTGAAAACGGTCTTCGATAACCGACTTCGGTAACTCGATCAGTTCCTTCACGCCAACCGCCACATCCGTCGGTTTAACGCGTTTTGCCATCCCCAGCTTTTCGGCAAGGATGGAGTTCACCCCGTCAGCAAGGATCACCGTTTTCGCTTCAATTACATCGCCATCGGCTTCTACGCCGACAACTTTGCCATCGCGCTGTACGAGGTTATCGACGCGGATCCCGGTAATTAACTGCGCGCCCGCGTCTTCGGCCTGCTCCATCAGCCAGGCATCAAATTTACTGCGCAAAACGGAGTAAGAACGCTGGGATGGCGAGGTTTCGTCGCCATTGCAGTAGTCCATAGTCATCGCTGACTTTTCCGTCATAAACGCGAGTTTTTCATGGGTGATCAGGCGTTCTACGGGGGCGGACTCGGCGAAACCTGGAATAATGTGTTCCAGACTGTGGGCATAGAGACGCCCGCCGGTGACGTTCTTGGCACCTGCGGAATTGCCACGCTCGATAACTAACACTTGCGCCCCTTCGCGGGCGAGCACCAGTGCGGCAACCGAACCGGCAAGCCCAGCACCGACGATGATGGCGTCAAAGATATCTTCGGACATAAGAACTCCCTGTCAGCGGCAGGGCCGAAATGCAGCCCTGCCAGAGTGGATCAACGCGCTAAAGCTGCGGTCAGCGCCGGAAGGATCTTCACGGCGTCGCCAACAATGCCGTAATCCGCATACTGGAAGATCGGCGCATTTTTATCTTTATTGATGGCGAAAATGGTTTGCGACGCGTTAGCGCCAACCATGTGCTGGATCTGCCCGGAGATCCCCACCGCCAGATACAGTTCAGGTTTCAGCATCAGGTTGGAGATACCGACATAGCGTTCGTGCTCCATCCATTTTTCGTTTTCCGCCACCGGACGAGAACAGGCCAACTCCGCACCTATCGCCTTGCAAAGCTGTTCTGCCAGCGCAATGTTCTCTTTGCTGCCAATACCGCGACCGACGCTGACCACCAGACGGGCTTTGTCGAGATCGACGCTGTTGCTCTGGCGCGCCTGGGTTGCCGTGCGGGTAATCGCCACAGCCGGAGCCTGCCACTCCACGGTGTGCGTTTCGCCAGTACGTGACGAGTCTGGCTGAGCCGCATCGAACGTGCCGCTGCTGATGGTCAGTACCGCATACGGCGTGGCAATGCGTTCTTCGCCAATCGCCAGACCGCCGTAAACCATGTGTTTCACTGTCGCTTTACCGTCCTGTACGCTGACGGTGCTGGCATCGTTAGACACCGCCGCTTTAAGGCGATAACCCAGTTTTGCCGCCAGTAATTTGCCGCGACGGGTGTTTGGCAGCAGTACCAGGCCGTCTGCGCCGTGCTGGCGAATAGTGTCAGCCATGACACTGGCGTAATCTTCGATCATCCGATCGTCCGGTTTGCCGCTTAATTTCCAGACATGATTAGCGCCGAGCTGGATTGCCTGTACGCCATCGGCATCATTGAGGACAAAGGCATTGATTTGATTAGCTAAAGCCTGCGCACCGTTCATCAGTTCCGGCAGACGAGAAGGGGTATCGCTGAATACCCAGACTTGAGAAAACGTGTTCATAGCATCCCCTGTAATTAAATGACTTTGCGAAGATTTTCAGCAAATGCGGCGATCTGTTCTTCGCCGTCGCCTTCAATCACGATGCGCTGACGCTCGCGCTGTTTCGGCGCGGCAACCTGTTGTTCAGACCACGCAACCTCCGCGTTAAAACCGATATCCGCCGCCGACCACACCTGGACTGGCTTTTTCGCCGCGCCGAGAATGGCTTTCATCGAAGGAATTTGTGGGGAGTTGATATCAGTGGAAACAGCAATAACCGCAGGCAGCGGAATGCTTAAGGTTTCTGTTTCATCTTCCAGTTCGCGCTCAACGGTGAGGGTATCTGCCGTCAGGGAGATAATTTTGCTGACGCCGTTAACTGCCGGAATATTGAGGATTTCGCCCACCAGCAGACCAACCTGCTGGGCATAAAGGTCGGAAGAACCGTCGCCGCACAGGATCAGATCAAAGCCAGCTTTCTGTGCCGCGGCAGCCAGTGCAGTCGCCGTTTGTTGCGGCAGTGCCTGCTCGAACTGGTCATCAATCACCACAATCAGTTCATCCGGGCCGCGCGATAGCACATCTTTACGCCCTTTGGCGTTGGTCAGGGCTTTACCGCCCACACTTAAGGCCGTCACCTGCGCCTCTGCCGCCTGCTGTTTTAACTGGCAAGCCGCTTCAATAGCGTTGAGATCGTATTGGCTTATTTTGGCATCGGCTTTGCTGAGATCTAATGAACCATCAGCATTATTGACCGCAATATCCTGTTCATCAGGCACGCACTTATAGCAAGTAATAATCTTCATTGCATCTCCAGAAATCATGAAGGAAACGTCGTTCATATCGGTGGTGTTAATTACAGATATCACGTCCTTTAATTCGGGAATAAAACTTTAATCACCAATATTGAAAATGTCACACGCAGATAAATCCAACTTTCAATATTGTTAAGTCCCTCACCAATATTGAAAACATGGCGTAGCAAAAAGAAATTTTCAATATTGTTTTATGGATCACCAATATTGAAAGTCAGATGCTATTTTTTTACTCACAATCAAGCCCATCATATTGATTAATATTGGATATTCACACAAAGACACTCTATTTTTACCCGATGAAAAACTGTGGCTTACATCACAGAATGCAGCCAATTGAATACCCATTATGAGTTAGCAATTAACGCGTCCACGAGGTTAATAATAATTATATTAAATGTTAACAAAAATAAAACAAACGGGAACGCCAAATAAATATTTATTTTTACAGTGGAATTAACTCATGACAAAAGAAAAGAGAAAAACGGGAATAGAACCGAAGGTGTTCTTTCCGCCATTAATAATCGTTGGCATACTTTGTTGGCTTACAGTCAGAGATCTGGATGCGGCGAATGTCGTTATTAATGCTGTATTCAGTTACGTCACCAATGTATGGGGATGGGCATTTGAATGGTATATGGTGGTGATGCTTTTCGGTTGGTTCTGGCTGGTATTTGGCCCGTATGCCAAAAAGCGTTTAGGTAACGAACCCCCTGAGTTCAGCACCGCCAGTTGGATCTTTATGATGTTCGCCTCCTGTACGTCTGCTGCCGTACTGTTCTGGGGATCGATTGAGATCTACTACTACATCTCCACGCCGCCATTTGCTTTAGCGCCAAACTCCACTGGCGCGAAAGAACTGGGGCTGGCCTACAGTTTGTTCCACTGGGGACCGCTACCGTGGGCCACTTACAGCTTCCTTTCCGTCGCCTTCGCGTACTTCTTCTTTGTCCGCAAAATGGATGTGATTCGCCCCAGCTCCACTCTGGTGCCGCTGGTAGGTGAAAAACATGCCAAAGGCTTGTTTGGCACTATCGTCGATAACTTCTATCTGGTGGCGCTGATCTTCGCAATGGGCACCAGTCTGGGTCTTGCCACGCCGCTGGTGACCGAGTGTATGCAGTATCTGTTTGGTATTCCGCATACCCTGCAACTGGACGCTATTATCATTACCTGCTGGATCATCCTCAACGCTATCTGCGTCGCCTGTGGTCTGCAAAAAGGGGTAAAAATCGCCAGCGATGTGCGCAGCTATCTGAGTTTCCTGATGCTTGGCTGGGTATTCATCGTCAGCGGCGCCAGCTTCATCATGAACTACTTCACCGACTCGGTGGGGATGTTGCTGATGTATCTGCCGCGCATGTTGTTCTATACCGATGCCGTTGGCAAAGGCGGCTTCCCGCAGGGCTGGACCGTGTTCTACTGGGCATGGTGGGTGATTTACGCCATCCAGATGAGTATCTTCCTGGCGCGTATTTCCCGTGGTCGTACCGTGCGTGAACTGTGCTTCGGTATGGTGATGGGGCTGACAGCATCCACCTGGATCCTGTGGACCGTGCTCGGCAGTAACACTCTGCTGTTGATGGATAAAAACATCATCAACATTCCAAACCTGATCGAACAGTACGGTGTGGCGCGCGCCATCATCGAAACCTGGGCCGCTCTGCCGCTCAGCACTGCCACCATGTGGGGCTTCTTCATTCTCTGCTTTATTGCCACCGTTACCCTGATTAACGCCTGCTCTTACACCCTGGCGATGTCCACCTGCCGCGAAGTGCGCGACGGTGAAGAACCGCCACTGCTGGTGCGTATCGGCTGGTCAGTGTTGGTTGGTGTTATCGGCATTGTTCTGCTGGCGCTCGGCGGCCTGAAACCGATTCAAACCGCCATTATCGCCGGAGGATGCCCGCTGTTCTTCGTCAACATTATGGTGACGCTCTCGTTTATTAAAGACGCGAAACAGAACTGGAAAGATTAATTAACCCCCAAAATATCAAGAGGTTGAAAGATGGATTTTAATTTAAATGATGAGCAGGAACTGTTTGTCGCCGGTATCCGCGAACTAATGGCCAGCGAAAACTGGGAAGCCTATTTTGCCGAGTGCGACCGTGACAGCGTCTACCCGGAGCGTTTTGTCAAAGCGCTGGCGGATATGGATATCGACAGCCTGCTGATCCCGGAAGAGCACGGTGGTCTGGATGCGGGGTTTGTTACCCTCGCCGCCGTGTGGATGGAACTGGGTCGTTTGGGGGCGCCAACCTACGTGTTGTATCAGTTGCCAGGCGGGTTTAACACCATCCTGCGTGAAGGCACACAAGAGCAGATCGACAAGATTATGGCGTTTCGTGGTACCGGTAAGCAGATGTGGAACTCAGCGATTACCGAACCAGGGGCTGGCTCTGACGTGGGTAGCCTGAAAACGACTTATACCCGTAGAGATGGTAAGATTTATCTTAATGGTAGTAAGTGTTTTATTACCAGCAGCGCCTACACCCCGTACATCGTGGTGATGGCGCGCGACGGGGCTTCTCCGGACAAACCTGTCTACACCGAATGGTTTGTTGATATGAGCAAACCGGGCATCAAAGTGACCAAACTTGAAAAGCTCGGGCTGCGTATGGATAGCTGCTGTGAAATCACCTTTGACGATGTGGAACTGGACGAGAAAGACATGTTCGGTCGGGAAGGTAACGGCTTTAACCGCGTCAAAGAAGAGTTCGACCATGAACGTTTCCTGGTAGCCCTGACCAACTATGGTACGGCGATGTGCGCCTTTGAAGATGCGGCGCGCTACGCCAACCAACGCGTGCAGTTTGGCGAGGCGATTGGTCGTTTCCAGTTGATTCAGGAAAAATTCGCCCACATGGCGATCAAATTAAACTCCATGAAAAACATGCTGTATGAAGCAGCGTGGAAAGCAGACAACGGCACCATCACCTCTGGTGATGCGGCAATGTGCAAATACTTCTGCGCCAATGCGGCATTTGAAGTGGTGGATAGCGCAATGCAGGTGCTGGGCGGTGTCGGGATTGCGGGCAACCACCGCATCAGCCGCTTCTGGCGTGACCTGCGTGTAGACCGCGTCTCCGGCGGATCTGACGAAATGCAGATCCTGACGCTGGGTCGTGCGGTGCTGAAGCAATACCGCTAAGTCCGTGCGCTGCCTGATGCGACGCTGTCGCGTCTTATCAGGCCTACGGGAGCACGAATGTAGGCCGGATAAGGCGTTTACGCCGCATCCGGCAGTCATGCGCTACACAAATTTTTCAGGAGCTAATAATGGATCATCTACCCATGCCGAAATTCGGGCCGCTGGCCGGATTGCGCGTTGTCTTCTCCGGTATCGAAATCGCCGGGCCGTTCGCCGGGCAAATGTTCGCAGAATGGGGGGCGGAAGTTATCTGGATCGAGAACGTCGCCTGGGCCGACACCATTCGCGTTCAACCGAACTACCCGCAGCTCTCCCGCCGCAATTTGCACGCGCTGTCGTTAAATATTTTCAAAGATGAAGGCCGCGAAGCGTTTCTGAAATTAATGGAAACCACCGATATCTTCATCGAAGCCAGTAAAGGTCCGGCCTTTGCCCGTCGTGGCATTACCGATGAAGTCCTGTGGCAGCACAACCCGAAACTGGTTATCGCTCACCTGTCCGGTTTTGGTCAGTACGGTACCGAGGAGTACACCAATCTTCCGGCCTATAACACCATCGCCCAGGCCTTCAGTGGTTACCTGATTCAGAACGGTGATGTTGACCAGCCGATGCCTGCCTTCCCGTATACCGCCGATTACTTTTCTGGCCTGACTGCCACCACGGCGGCGCTGGCAGCACTGCATAAAGTGCGCGAAACCGGAAAAGGCGAAAGTATCGACATCGCCATGTATGAAGTGATGCTGCGTATGGGCCAGTACTTCATGATGGATTACTTCAACGGCGGCGAAATGTGCCCGCGCATGACCAAAGGTAAAGATCCCTACTATGCAGGTTGCGGTCTGTACAAATGTGCCGACGGCTACATCGTGATGGAACTGGTGGGTATTACTCAGATTGCAGAATGTTTTAAAGATATTGGCCTCGCACATCTGCTTGGCACGCCAGAAATCCCGGAAGGCACTCAGCTTATCCACCGTATCGAATGCCCATATGGCCCACTGGTTGAAGAGAAACTCGATGCCTGGCTGGCGGCACACACCATCGCAGAAGTCAAAGAACGCTTTGCTGAACTGAATATCGCCTGCGCCAAAGTGCTGACCGTACCGGAACTGGAAAGCAATCCACAGTATGTGGCCCGTGAATCCATCACTCAGTGGCAAACGATGGATGGTCGCACCTGCAAAGGGCCGAACGTGATGCCGAAATTCAAAAATAACCCAGGCCAAATCTGGCGCGGAATGCCATCACATGGCATGGACACGGCTGCCATTTTGAAAACTATCGGCTACAGCGAAAACGACATTCAGGAGTTGGTCAGCAAAGGTCTGGCCAAAGTTGAGGACTAAACGCGTGGCGCCAGTCAGCTTGCCTGACTAGCGCCCGCCCAATAACAAACGAACAAAATGGATAGAGGTGCAATGGATATCATTGGCGGACAACATCTACGTCAAATGTGGGACGATCTGGCGGACGTTTACGGTCATAAAACGGCGCTGATTTGTGAATCCAGCGGCGGAGTCGTTAACCGGTATAGTTATCTTGAGTTAAATCAGGAGATTAACCGCACGGCAAACCTGTTTTATACGCTGGGGATTCGCAAAGGCGACAAGGTTGCTCTACATCTCGACAACTGCCCGGAATTTATCTTTTGCTGGTTCGGGCTGGCAAAAATTGGCGCGATTATGGTGCCGATTAACGCCCGCCTGTTGCGCGAGGAAAGCGCGTGGATCCTGCAAAATAGCCAGGCGTGCCTGCTGGTGACCAGTGCGCAATTCTATCCTATGTATCAACAGATTCAGCAGGAAGATGCCACGCAGTTGCGGCACATTTGCCTGACAGATGTGTCACTTCCCGCTGATGATGGCGTGAGTTCGTTTACTCAACTGAAAAATCAACAACCTGCCACCTTGTGCTATGCACCGCCGCTATCGACCGACGATACGGCGGAAATTCTCTTTACCTCCGGTACCACTTCCCGACCGAAAGGTGTGGTGATTACCCATTACAACCTGCGCTTCGCTGGATATTACTCCGCCTGGCAGTGCGCACTGCGTGACGATGACGTCTACCTGACGGTAATGCCTGCGTTTCATATCGATTGCCAGTGTACTGCGGCGATGGCGGCGTTTTCTGCCGGAGCCACCTTTGTGCTGGTCGAGAAATACAGCGCCCGCGCCTTCTGGGGACAGGTACAGAAGTACCGCGCCACCATTACCGAATGTATTCCGATGATGATTCGTACGTTGATGGTGCAGCCGCCTTCAGCGAACGATCGGCAACACCGCCTGCGGGAAGTGATGTTTTATCTCAACCTGTCAGAGCAGGAAAAAGATGCGTTTTGTGAACGCTTCGGCGTTCGCTTGCTGACGTCTTATGGGATGACGGAAACCATTGTGGGCATTATCGGCGATCGCCCTGGCGATAAACGACGCTGGCCGTCGATTGGCCGGGCGGGGTTTTGCTACGAAGCGGAGATTCGCGACGATCACAATCGTCCGCTCCCGGCTGGTGAGATCGGTGAAATCTGCATTAAAGGCGTACCGGGAAAAACCATCTTCAAAGAGTACTTTCTCAACCCACAAGCCACTGCGAAAGTGCTGGAAGCCGATGGCTGGCTGCATACCGGCGATACCGGATACTGCGACGAAGAGGGCTTTTTTTATTTCGTCGATCGTCGCTGCAATATGATCAAACGCGGTGGGGAGAATGTCTCTTGCGTAGAGCTGGAAAATATTATCGCCGCGCACCCGAAAATTCAGGACATCGTGGTTGTTGGTATTAAAGATTCGATTCGCGATGAAGCCATCAAAGCGTTTGTGGTGCTGAATGAAGGTGAAATATTGAGCGAAGAGGAATTCTTCAACTTCTGCGAACAGAATATGGCGAAATTTAAAGTGCCCTCTTATCTGGAGATCAGAAAAGATCTGCCACGTAATTGCTCGGGGAAAATAATCAGAAAGGCACTGAAATAAACACTACAGCAGGGTACTACTCTGTCTGGTAATAATCACGTTCAACAATAATATGCATTTTTTTGCAGGGCCGTTGCCGTCCCTGAAAAAGCAAAAATGGAGAAAAGGAATGAGTGAATCATTACATCTGACCCGCAACGGATCAATTCTGGAAATTACCCTAGATCGCCCAAAAGCGAATGCTATTGATGCGAAAACCAGCTTTGAAATGGGCGAAGTATTTCTAAATTTCCGTGACGATCCGCAATTACGTGTCGCCATTATTACCGGTGCCGGAGAGAAATTCTTTTCCGCAGGCTGGGATTTAAAAGCAGCAGCAGAAGGCGAAGCACCGGATGCTGACTTTGGTCCGGGTGGTTTTGCGGGCTTAACCGAAATTTTTAATCTCGACAAACCGGTTATCGCAGCCGTGAACGGATACGCCTTTGGCGGCGGTTTCGAACTGGCGCTGGCGGCAGATTTTATTGTTTGTGCCGATAACGCCAGCTTCGCCCTGCCGGAAGCCAAACTGGGCATCGTTCCTGACAGCGGCGGTGTTCTGCGTCTGCCGAAGATCCTGCCGCCTGCCATCGTCAATGAAATGGTGATGACTGGCAGAAGAATGGGCGCAGAAGAGGCGCTGCGTTGGGGGGTAGTCAACCGCGTGGTTAGCCAGGCGGAACTGATGGATAACGCCCGCGAACTGGCGCAGCAACTGGTTGACAGCGCCCCGCTGGCGATCGCGGCGCTGAAAGAGATCTACCGCACCACCAGCGAAATGCCGGTGGAAGAAGCGTATCGCTATATTCGCAGCGGCGTGTTGAAACACTATCCATCGGTTCTGCATTCGGAAGATGCCCTTGAAGGGCCGCTGGCGTTTGCCGAGAAGCGCGATCCGGTGTGGAAAGGACGTTAACAACCGTGAGCTATTACGCCTTTGAGGGGTTAATTCCGGTGGTTCACCCGACGGCGTTTGTCCATCCCAGTGCTGTCTTGATTGGCGATGTGATTGTGGGGGCCGGAGTCTACATCGGCCCCCTCGCCTCACTGCGTGGTGATTACGGGCGGTTGATCGTGCAAGCGGGAGCCAATATTCAGGATGGCTGCATTATGCATGGCTACTGCGACACTGACACCATCGTTGGAGAAAACGGCCATATCGGGCACGGAGCGATCCTACATGGCTGCATGATTGGTCGCGATACATTGGTCGGGATGAACAGCGTGATTATGGATGGCACGGTCATTGGCGAAGAGAGCATTGTTGCCGCCATGAGTTTTGTCAAAGCAGGCTTTAGCGGCGAGAAACGCCAGTTGTTGATGGGGACGCCAGCCCGCGCTGTACGCAGTGTGAGTGACGACGAGTTACACTGGAAGCGGTTGAATACCAAAGAATATCAGGATCTTGTCGGGCGCTGTCATGCATCGTTACATGAAACGCAGCCGTTGAGGCAAATGGAGGAAAATCGCCCCCGTTTGCAGGGGACGACGGATGTGACGCCGAAACGGTAACATCGTCGGATGCGGCATAAACGCCTTATCCAACTCTGCTGGAGAGCAACCGTAGGCCGGATAAGATGCGCCAGCATCGCATCCGGCGACCAGGTCGCACGGTATCAACGAAATGACATTAACGACGCATACTCTTTGACAACATCATCTGCCACTTCTGCTCGCGGTTAAGTTCCGTGAGCGGAACGGCAGGAATACGCGGCGTCTTTCTTACGCCGACTAATTTATCCCGGCTGTTATTGCGCAGGCGCGCGTAAATTTGCTCATCGATATCGACCACTTTAACCAGTCGCTGACACTGGCATCCCCGCCCTTCCAGCTTATTAGGGATCATCTTAACTTCGCAGCTTATTTCTGTGACTTCCGACAGAATATAAGTCAGGGTATTAACCGCCTTGCTGTGTTCAATATCGAAATGAATAGAGATCTCTCTTGCTATCACCCACCGATTTTCAGCCATCATCCATTCGGCGATTAACAAATAGAGTGGTTTTTCAACACATCCTTCACACATACGAACTCCAGTTTCACAAATTAAAAGACTGGCTATGACTCGTTTTGCAGCAATTAAACAAGGCCATATTAAAATTGTGGATATATCGATAGTATGCAACCTAACGAAGGATTAGTGTGAGCAAAATCCTGCTTACGCCATCAAAAATATGAATTCCAACAAAGTTTTGTCTTACAGGTAAAAAAAACGGTCCTCTTTCGAGAACCGTATTAGTTATTCGATCAAATTGGCGAATAGTACATATCCGCCATCACACGCTATTATTTGATCTGTGCGTGCATTTCCTGCACCGAAATAACTTTTTCGGTCGCATCGGCATTCAACGCCATCGCGGTAGCGAAACCACCGTTCAGGGTGGTGTCATAATGCACTTTATATTGCAGCGCACTGCGACGAATCACGCGGGAGTCTTCAATCGCACGACGGCCTGAGGTGGTGTTGATGATGTAGGTATATTCGCCATTCTTGATACGGTCCTGAATGTGCGGACGACCTTCATGCACCTTGTTCACCAGACGCGGATTAATGCCTGCTTCGCCCAGCACAATCGCCGTGCCGTGGGTCGCATCCAGCTCGAAGCCCTGTTTCAGCAGTTTTGCCGCCAGGTCCACCACGCGTTCTTTGTCACCTTCACGCACGGAGAGCAGCGCACGACCGTGTTTCTTCATGGTGGAGTTACTGCCCAGCTGCGCTTTGGCGAACGCTTCAGCGAAGGTACGGCCGACGCCCATCACTTCCCCGGTAGAGCGCATTTCTGGCCCTAACAGCGGGTCAACGCCCGGGAATTTATTGAACGGCAGCACCACTTCTTTCACCGAGTAGTACGGCGGGATAACTTCTTTGGTTACGCCCTGCTCAGCCAGCGATTTACCAGCCATCACACGCGCCGCCACTTTTGCCAGCGGTACGCCGGTGGCTTTGGAGACGAACGGAACGGTACGCGCCGCACGCGGGTTTACTTCAATCAGGTAGACTTCGTTGTTTTTCACCGCAAACTGCACGTTCATCAGGCCACGCACCTGCAATTCGAAGGCCAGTTTCTGCACCTGTTGGCGCATCACATCCTGAATTTCCTGACTTAAAGTGTACGCTGGCAGAGAACATGCGGAGTCACCGGAGTGCACGCCCGCCTGCTCGATGTGCTCCATAATGCCGCCTATCAGCACCATTTCGCCGTCGCAGATGGCGTCCACATCCACTTCTACCGCGTCATCGAGGAAGTGATCCAGCAACACTGGCGCATCGTTAGAGACACTCACCGCCGTCTGGAAGTAGCGACGCAGGTCTGCTTCGTCGTAGACGATTTCCATCGCCCGACCGCCGAGAACGTAAGACGGACGCACCACCAGCGGGTAGCCAATCTCTTTTGCCTTCTCAACCGCCATTTCAATAGCGGTAACGGTGGCGTTCGCCGGTTGCTTCAGTTTCAGACGGTCAACTGCGTGCTGGAAGCGTTCACGGTCTTCTGCACGGTCGATGGCATCCGGGCTGGTACCGATAACCGGTACGCCAGCAGCTTCCAGCGCGCGCGCCAGTTTCAGCGGGGTCTGACCGCCGTACTGGACGATAACGCCTTTCGGCTTCTCAATACGCACGATTTCCAGCACATCTTCCAGAGTTACCGGCTCGAAGTAGAGACGGTCGGAAGTGTCGTAGTCGGTGGAGACGGTTTCCGGGTTACAGTTAACCATAATGGTTTCGTAACCGTCTTCGCGCAGCGCCAGCGAGGCGTGTACGCAGCAGTAGTCGAATTCGATACCCTGACCGATACGGTTCGGGCCGCCGCCAAGCACCATGATTTTTTCACGGTCGGTAGACGGATTCGCTTCGCACTCTTCTTCATAAGTGGAGTACATGTAAGCGGTGTCGGTGGCAAATTCTGCCGCACAGGTATCCACGCGCTTGTAAACCGGGTGCAGGTCATACTGATCGCGCAGCTTGCGGATTTCCGCTTCACGAACGCCCGCCAGTTTAGCCAGACGCGCATCGGCAAAACCTTTGCGTTTCAGCTGGCGCAGGAAGTCAGCGTTCAGGCCAGTGATGCCCACTTCTGCGACTTTCTCTTCCAGACGCACCAGTTCTTCAATCTGTACCAGGAACCAGCGGTCAATGTTGGTCAGGTTAAAGACGCCGTCTACAGACAGGCCCGCGCGGAAAGCATCGGCGATGTACCAGATACGCTCTGCGCCAGCATCTTTCAGTTCGCGGCGGATTTTGGTCAGCGCTTCCGGGTCGTCCAGGCTCACTTTCGGGTCAAAGCCAGTCGCACCGACTTCCAGGCCGCGCAGCGCTTTTTGCAGGGATTCCTGCTGCGTGCGACCAATCGCCATCACTTCGCCAACCGATTTCATCTGAGTGGTCAGACGGTCGTTCGCACCAGCGAATTTCTCGAAGTTGAAGCGAGGAATTTTGGTGACCACGTAGTCGATGGACGGCTCAAAGGAGGCCGGAGTACGCCCGCCGGTGATGTCGTTCATCAGCTCGTCGAGGGTGTAACCCACCGCCAGTTTTGCCGCCACTTTAGCAATCGGGAAGCCGGTCGCTTTCGACGCCAGCGCCGAAGAACGCGACACGCGCGGGTTCATTTCGATAACAATCAGACGACCGTTTTTCGGGTTCACCGCAAACTGAACGTTGGAACCACCGGTTTCAACGCCGATTTCACGCAGCACCGCCATCGAGGCATTACGCATGATTTGATATTCTTTGTCAGTCAGCGTTTGGGCAGGCGCGACAGTGATGGAGTCACCGGTGTGGATGCCCATCGCATCAAAGTTTTCGATAGAGCAGACGATGATGCAGTTGTCGTTTTTATCACGCACCACTTCCATCTCGTACTCTTTCCAGCCGATCAGCGATTCATCAATCAGCAGCTCTTTGGTTGGGGAGAGATCCAGACCGCGGGCGCAAATTTCTTCAAACTCTTCGCGGTTATAAGCGATACCGCCACCGCTACCGCCCATTGTGAAGGATGGGCGAATAATGCACGGGAAGCCCACGTCAGCGGCAACCGCCAGCGCTTCTTCCATCGTGTGTGCAATACCGGAACGCGCGGTTTCCAGACCAATTTTCTTCATCGCTACGTCGAAACGACGGCGGTCTTCTGCTTTATCAATCGCATCGGCAGTGGCACCAATCATGGTGACGCCGAACTCTTCCAGCACCCCCTGACGCTCCAGCTCCAGCGCACAGTTCAGCGCCGTCTGGCCGCCCATCGTTGGCAGCACCGCATCCGGGCGCTCTTTTTCAATAATCTTGCGTACCACTTCCCAGTGAATCGGCTCGATGTAGGTCGCATCAGCCATTTCCGGGTCGGTCATGATGGTCGCCGGGTTGGAGTTCACCAGAATGACGCGGTAACCTTCTTCGCGCAGGGCTTTACATGCTTGCGCGCCAGAGTAGTCAAACTCACACGCCTGACCGATAACAATCGGGCCCGCACCCAGAATCAGGATACTTTTTATATCTGTACGTTTTGGCATGGCTCTTTTACTCCTGATTACTTAGCGGTTTTACGGTACTGCTCAATTAACTCGATAAAGTGGTCGAACAATGGCGCTGCGTCGTGCGGACCAGGGCTGGCTTCAGGGTGTCCCTGGAAGCTGAACGCCGGTTTATCGGTGCGATGAATCCCCTGTAACGTACCGTCGAACAGGGATTTATGCGTGACACGCAGGTTTGCAGGTAATGTTGCTTCGTCCACCGCAAAACCGTGGTTCTGGGCGGTGATCATCACCACGTTTTTCTCAACATCTTTAACCGGATGGTTGCCGCCGTGGTGACCAAATTTCATTTTGACAGTCTTCGCACCGCTCGCCAGCGCCAGCAGCTGATGACCGAGGCAGATGCCGAATACCGGAATATCGGTTTCGAGGAATTTCTGGATGGCGGTAATGGCGTAATCACACGGGGCCGGGTCGCCAGGACCGTTGGAGAGGAAGATGCCGTCTGGATTCATTTTCAGCACATCTTCCGCAGAAGTTTGCGCCGGAACGATGGTCAGACGACAGCCTCTATCCACCAGCATCCGCAGGATGTTGCGCTTGGCACCAAAGTCATAAGCCACGACGTGGAACTGCAGCTCGTCTTCTTTTTTCGCTTCTGGCAGGCCTCCGGTCAGCGTCCAGCTCCCTTGTGTCCAGCTATAGGCTTCTGCGGTGGTCACTTCTTTTGCCAGATCCATGCCGTTCAGACCTGGGAACGCGCGGGCTTTTTCTAACGCCAGCGCCGCATCCGGGTTATCGCCCGCGATAATGCAGCCATTCTGTGCGCCTTTCTCGCGCAGTAAACGCGTCAGCTTACGGGTGTCGATATCGGCAATCGCCACGATGTTATGGCGTTTCAGGTAAGAAGAGAGGTCTTCGGTGTTGCGGAAGTTGCTGGCAATCAGCGGCAGGTCGCGAATCACCAGACCTTGTGCATGTACCTGAGAGGATTCTTCATCGGCGTCATTAGTGCCGACATTGCCAATATGGGGATAAGTAAGAGTAACGATTTGACGAGAATAGGAAGGATCAGTGAGGATTTCTTGATAACCGGTCATTGAAGTATTGAAAACGACTTCCCCAACCGCCGAACCTGTTGCCCCTATGGCCCGACCGTGAAACTGGGTTCCGTCTTCCAGAACCAATAGCGCTGACTTAATCAAAACACCCTCCAGAGAATATTCACTCACTTTATTTGCATATTAATTCACAGTGATGACGTAAATCAATGCAAATCTGCTTACCGACGAATTTCTGGCAAACGGCGGCATTCTGGAGATATGGGCGCTAAAAGTCAACTTAATGGCGGGATTTTTTATATTATTTTGTGGCTCATGCATGTTTTACAGGCATTAAGCGGCAAAAACATCATCTAACCCGTTCTGGAAAACGCTTGCGCAGCAAGAAAATTGCATAAAACCAAAACCCTTAGAAAAAAGTGGACCAGATGGTCAAAATTTACATTAAAACAACAAAAACAGGCAACTAAACTTTAATTTTTAGCCATTTTTTAATTATTAATAAACGAAACAAGAAAAATAAAAGGGCCAAAAATTAAAGCCCTTTATAATCAATAGATTGGATATGTTATTTTTGCATCAACACAAATGTTTTGTGGTTATAATCTATTGAGATCCAGTACATCTCGCATATCAAAAAGACCACTTTCCTTATCATTTAGCCACAATGCCGATCTTACCGCACCGTTAGCAAATGTCATGCGGCTGGACGCCTTATGGGTAATCTCCAGACGTTCGCCGATATCGGCGAACATGGCGGTATGTTCCCCCACGATGTCACCCGCACGTACAGTGGCAAAACCAATGGTGCCAGGAACACGTTCACCAGTATGGCCTTCACGACTGTAGACCGCGCAATCTTTCAGGTCTTTATCAAGAGCGTGGGCAATCGCCTCCCCCATTGCCAGCGCAGTGCCTGACGGCGCATCGACTTTATGTCTATGATGTGCTTCGATAATTTCAATATCAGTGTAGTCACCCATTACCTGAGCGGCTTTCTCCAACAGCTTAAGCATGACGTTAACGCCAACGCTAAAATTGGCGGCAAAGACAATCGCAATATCTGTAGCAGCGTCACGAATCGCTTGTTTGCCAGCGTCATCAAAACCCGTTGTACCAATCACCATCCCTTTGCCATGCTGGCGACAAAAAGCGAGATGGTTCAGCGTACCTTCCGGACGGGTAAAATCGATAAACACATCAAAATCATCTTTTACCGCGTCGAGGCTGCTTTGCACGGTAACGCCTGTTTTTCCGACTCCGGCCAGTTCACCAGCGTCGCTGCCCAGTAAAGAAGATCCTTCGCGCTCCAGCGCCGCGCCCAGCTGCACGCCCTCTAATGCCAGCGCCGCCTGAATCAACTGGCGGCCCATACGCCCCCCGGCTCCCGCGATGGCAACGCGGATGTTTGCATCATGCATAGCTATTCTCTTTTGTTAATTTGCATAGACCGTTTTCAGAGTAACCAGCGCATCGCTACGCCGCCAGCCAAAAACGCTGATAATTAGAAATTAATGATAAACAGGGAGGGATATCAGTGAAAGGCATGACGCAGAAAGTGATGCGTCATACCATCTGTCATTATGCCTGGTCTTGTGACTTTGACGGCAGGCAGCAAAGTATAAGCAGAATTACGCCCGTAACAGGGATCAACACGACAATAATGACCCACCACCCTGGATATCCGATATCGTGCATCCTTCTGACGGCTAGCGCCATCGCCGGTACGGCAAAAATCAACGTTAAAATAAATGACGCGGGCAGCGCAAAAAAAATGAAAACACCATAGTCATTGTTCATTGTTTCCGCAAACCACCAGCATAAAAGCGGTAGCAGACAGATAACGACACTACCGATCATAAACGACCAGAACTCAAAACGGGTGGCGACACCTTCATAATTAAAGATGTTTTTCCACCCTTCCAAATACGCTTCTCCATACGTCATAGAACACTTCCTTGTTTTCTGATTAGTTCGCCAGGGCCAGCACTTCCGCCACCCACTGCTGAAAGCCTTTCACATCCAGATCCAGCGCCACCTGCACGTTTGCAGGTTTACTCAGGCAACCGTCGATATCAACAACCGTAGTACCTGAGGTAAATTCGCCCTGCGTTTCCACTGCCACAAAACACGGCTTGAGAGTGAATAAGTCCGGGCGCACCAGCCAGGCGATAGCGCAGAGATCGTGCATTCGCAGGCCGCTTTGCATACTGCCGCTACGGTAGTGGCTAAACAGTGCATGAAGCATTTTTCCGGTGCGATTCAACTCCGGCAATGTAGCAAGATAATCAGGAGTTAACACCGCCTGATTGGTGACATCCAGACCGCACATGACGATTTCGATGCCACTACGGAAGACACAGGCTGCCGCTTCTGGATCGGCAGCGATATTAAACTCGGCGTTTGGTGTGCAGTTGCCGCGACCAGCAGAACCCCCCATGATCACCAGACGGCGAATATGCGGTTTGCATTCCGGGCATTGTGAAAGTAACAGCGCAATATTGGTTAACGGGCCGATGGCTACCAGAGTAACAGGCTCAGGCGCACGCAGCAGGGCATCATGAATCGCCAGAAATGCGGGTTTGTCCAGTGGGCTTCTGTTGTGCTCGACAAAGTCGTAGCCAGCCATTCCTGATTCACCGTGCACAGATGCTGCATTACGCGGTGCGCGTACCAGCGGCACAGCGGCTCCCTGGGCGAGCGGAATCTCCGCATTCCAGAAATGCAGCAGTTGCAGGGCGTTGCGGGTAGTTTTCTCAACCGAGACATTACCCGCGACGGTGGTCATCAGTTGCAGGTCGAGCTCGGGGGCAAAAATCGCGGCGGCAATGGCGACGGCATCGTCAATGCCGGGGTCTGTATCGAGGAAGATAGGTAAACGCATGTTTTCTCCATAAAAAATGCCGGTAACAAGACCGGCATTTTCGCATAACTTAGGCTGCTAATGACTTAATCGACTTCACGAATATCGACACGCAGCTCTTTCGGCACTTCGAAAACAATGTTTTCTTCACGGCCTTCCAGCGGAATGGCTTCACCACCGCCCAGCTGTTGCAAACGTGCCACCACATTCTGCACCAGAATATCCGGAGCTGATGCACCAGCTGTCACACCGACGCATTTCACGTCTTTGACCCATTCTTCCTGGATGTCTGTCGCGTCATCAATCAAAAACGCGCGCTTGCCCATACGCTGGGCAAGCTCCGCCAGACGGTTGGAGTTGGAGGAGTTTTTCGAACCGACCACCAGTACTACTTCCGCCTGTTCTGCCAGAGCGCGTACCGCTTCCTGACGGTTAGTGGTGGCGTAGCAGATGTCATCTTTGCGCGGACCGACAATTTTCGGGAAGCGTTTACGCAGTGCGTCGATCACATCAGACGTGTCATCCACCGACAGCGTGGTCTGGGTCATAAAGGAGAGTTTCTCTTCGTTTTTGACCGTCAGTTTCCACACGTCGTCCGGCGATTCGACCAGATACATTCCCCCTTCCGGGTTACTGTACTGGCCCATCGTCCCTTCCACTTCCGGATGCCCGGCGTGGCCGATGAGAATAGATTCTTCGCCACGACGGCTGGCGCGGGCGACTTCCATATGCACTTTGGTCACCAGCGGACAGGTGGCATCAAACACCGTGAGATCGCGGCTTTTCGCTTCGTTACGTACGGCCTGAGAAACACCGTGTGCGGAGAAAATCAGGATCGCGCCGTCCGGCACTTCGCTAATCTGCTCAATAAAGATAGCCCCACGCTCACGCAGGCTATCGACCACGTAGCGGTTGTGCACCACTTCGTGGCGGACATAAATTGGTGCGCCGTAGATGGCCAGCGCGTTTTCAACAATGCTGATAGCGCGGTCTACCCCGGCACAAAAACCACGCGGGTTGGCCAACAGGATCTGCATGTTACGCCTCCAGTGCCGGATCGATTTCCAGCACTTCAATATCAAAATGAACGGTCTGCCCGGCCAGCGGATGGTTGAAATCAACGGTAATGGAGTCGCCGTTAATTTCGCGGATCACACCAGGCATCTCACTGCCATCCATTGCGGTAAAAAGCATGATTGCGCCAATTTCTGGCTCGCCTGCATCCATAAATTCACGGCGGGAGAAGTACTGAATCAGGTCCGGTGACGGCACGCCAAACGCCGCATCAGGCTCCAGCGAGAAGGTGGTTTTATCGCCCACTTTCAGCCCCAGCAGGTGTTGCTCCAGCCCTTCGGAAAGAGAAGCATCACCCAGGCGGAACAGCGCCGGTTTACCGTTGTTGCGGGTAGACTCGGCGGTAGTGCCATCGTCGAGTTTTAGCGTGAAGTGCACCAGGACGGCGCTATTGCTCTGTACAGATTCAGACATGCAGGTTTGCTCTTATATTTTGAGGATTTTTGCCGGATGCGGCCTACGATTTCGCAGCAATCTGTAGGCCGCATCCGGCAGGGTTTATTATTGTTTTTTCGCTTTAGAAGGTAGAAAACCTTCCAGCACAATCAGTGCCGCACCGACACAAATGGCAGTATCGGCAAGGTTGAAGGTGGCGAAGTGCCAGTCACCGACGTAGAAGTCGATCATATCGACAACGAAGCCGTGCCACAGGCGGTCGAACAGGTTGCCCAGCGCGCCGCCAATAATCAGCGCGTAAGCGATATTGTTTAGCTTCTGCGTGGCCTTCGAGCGATACATCATCACTGCAAGGATCACGCTAATACCAATCGCAATACCGGCAAAGAACCAACGCTGCCAGCCGCCGCTATCGGCAAGGAAACTAAACGCCGCGCCATAGTTACGCGCATAATGCAGATTAAGCGACGGGAACAGCGGGACCGTATCCCCCAGAGCAAAGTTCTGGAGGATCAGGTATTTGCTGCCCAGATCGATAATCAGCACGACTACCACCAGCCACAGCCAGCGTAGCCCTGTTGAACAGATCGATTGACTCATCAGGCAAACTTACGTTTTTCACCGTCACCGGCGACGTTGCTGACACAGCGGCCGCAGATTTCTGCGTGTTCCGCCACCTTGCCGACATCCTGGGTGTAGTGCCAGCAGCGTGGGCACTTCTCACCTTCGGCTTTACTCAACGCGACTTTCAGCCCTTTGAGTACTTCGCTCTGCTGAGCATCAGCAGGTGCGTCGTTATAGTCTGCAACGGTAGCGCCGGAGGTCAACAGGACAAATCGTAATTCATCGCCCAGCGCGGTCAGTTTCGCCGCCAGTTCCGGTTCTGCATACAGCGTCACTGCAGCTTCCAGCGAGCCGCCCACTTTCTTGTCGGCACGCGCTTGCTCAATGACTTTGTTCACTTCGCCACGCACTTTCAACAGCTCGTCCCAGAACGCATCGTTCATCGCTTCGCTGTCTGCCAGGCCAAACAGGCCTTCGTACCACTCACCGGTGAAGACGTATTTTTCACGTTCGCCCGGCAGGTAGCCCCACACTTCATCAGCGGTGAAGGAGAGGATTGGTGCCATCCAGCGCACCAGCGCTTCCGCGATGTGATACAGCGCAGTCTGGCAGCTACGACGCGCCACGCTGTCCGCTTTGGCGGTGTACTGACGGTCTTTGATGATGTCGAGGTAGAAGGAACCCATCTCAACGGAGCAGAAGCGCATCAGACGCTGTACCACTTCGTGGAAATCGTATGCTTCGTACGCCTTGAGGATGTCTTCCTGTGCCGCTTTCGCACAACCTACGGCCCAGCGATCCAGTACCACCATCTCTTCCGGTTTCACCATATCTTTTGCCGGATCGAAACCATTGAGGTTTGCCAGCAGGAAGCGTGCGGTGTTACGGATACGACGATAGCTGTCGGCAGCACGTTTCAGGATCTCGTCAGAAACGGCCATTTCACCGGTGTAGTCAGTTGATGCCACCCACAGCCGTAGAATATCCGCACCCAGTTTGTTCATCACATCCTGCGGCGAAACGGTGTTGCCGATAGATTTAGACATCTTGCGGCCCTGACCATCCACGGTAAAGCCGTGGGTCAGTACCTGACGATACGGCGCTTTGCCCTTCATCGCGGTGGAGATCATCAGGGAAGACATGAACCAACCACGGTGTTGGTCAGAACCTTCCAGATACATGTCCGCTGCGTGACCAGCAAATTCCGGGCGCACGTCAACAACAGAAGAGTGGGTAGATCCGGAGTCAAACCATACATCCAGCGTGTCCGGCACTTTCACGTACTGATCAGCTTCATCGCCGAGGATCTCTTTCGCATCGAGATCCCACCACGCCTGGATGCCATCAACTTCAACACGTTTTGCCACTTCTTCCATCAGTTCGAGGGTACGCGGATGCAGTTCTTCCGTGTCTTTATGCACGAACAGTGACATCGGTACGCCCCAGGTGCGCTGACGGGAGATACACCAGTCAGGACGGTTAGCAACCATCGACTCGATACGCGCCTGGCCCCAGTCAGGGATCCACTGCACGCCTTTGATCTCTTTCAGTGACTGCGCACGCAGACCTTTCTGATCCATGCTGACGAACCACTGCGGCGTCGCGCGGAAGATGATCGGCGTTTTGTGACGCCAGCAGCACGGATAGCTGTGCTGCATTTTCTCAACGTGCAGCAGCGCACCTTTTTCCTGCAGCAGCGCAACGACGATGTCGTTCGCTTTGAAGACGTTCACGCCATCCAGCGTCGGGTAAGTGCCCGGCAGATAAGTGCCGTCCGGGCCAACCGGGTTAGCGGTTTCCAGACCGTATTTCTGACCGATCACATAGTCGTCCGGGCCGTGGCCAGGCGCGGTGTGAACGGCACCGGTACCGGCATCCAGGGTAACGTGATCGCCGAGGATTGCCGGAACGTCGAAGCCCATAAACGGATGGGTAAAGCGCAGCAGCTCCAGCTCTGCACCTTTTACCGTGCCGAGAATGGTGTAATCGGTAATGCCGATACGCTGCATCACGCTTTCAACCAGATCTTTCGCCAGAATCACGGCCTGACCGTCGATCTGCACCAGCGCATAGTCGAAATCCGGTGCAATAGAGATTGCGCGGTTTGCAGGCAGAGTCCACGGCGTGGTAGTCCAGATCACCAGCGAGATTGGGCCGTTAACGTTGCTGACACCAAATTTTGCTTTCAGCGCATCCTGATCGACCGCCTGGAAAGCGACGTCGATGGACGGAGAAGTTTTGTCGTAATACTCAACTTCCGCTTCTGCCAGTGCAGAACGGCAGTCAACGCACCAGTGTACCGGCTTCGCGCCTTTGTGCAGGTGACCGTTGCCGATGATTTTGCCCAGCGCGCGGATGATGTTGGCTTCAGTTTTGAAGTCCATGGTCAGGTACGGGTGCGACCAGTCGCCCAGCACGCCCAGACGGATAAAGTCTTTGCGTTGACCGTCAACCTGGGTCGCCGCGTATTCGCGGCACTTGGCGCGGAACTCGGCGGCGGTGAATTTCTCACCCGGCTTACCGTATTCTTGCTCTACTTTCAGCTCGATCGGCAGACCGTGGCAGTCCCAGCCAGGCACATACGGCGAGTCATAACCGGAAAGCCCTTTGGACTTCACGATAATGTCTTTCAGAATCTTGTTAACCGAGTGACCAATATGAATGCTGCCATTCGCATAAGGAGGGCCATCATGCAGAATGAAGGTTTTTTTGCCTTTTTTAGCCGCACGGATGATGCCGTACAGATCATCATCAGTCCAACGCGCCAGCATTCCCGGTTCGCGCTTGGCGAGATCGCCACGCATCGGGAACCCTGTTTCCGGCAAATTCAGGGTTGATTTATAGTCACTCATCAGATTCTCGGTTCCGTATTTCGGTTTGATTACATAACAGGCTTAAGCCGGTTTTGTTAGCCCAAAAAATTCGCGGGCGGTTAATTCATCACGCGCAATCTGCGCTTTCAGTTCGTCCAGCGACGCAAATCGCTGCTCATTGCGTATTTTTTTACGCAGCACTACTTGTATATGGCGACCGTAAAGGTCCATTGCAACATCTAACAAATGCACTTCCAGCTGCTGGCGAATACCGGCAACCGTTGGGCGTGTTCCGATGTTTGCCACGCCGGGTAACGGCTTTTCACCGAGGCCCAGCACTTCTACCGCATAAACCCCTTTCACCGGGGAAACCTGACGGCGTAGCGGTACATTCGCCGTCGGGAAACCTATAGTGCGCCCTAATTCATCACCGTGGACCACACGCCCGGAGATGGCAAACGGGTGCCCCAGTAAACTTTCTGCCAGAGCCAGATTATCGTCTGCCAGTGCCTGACGCACAGCGGTGCTGCTGATACGCACGCCACCTTCGCAAAAAGTTTGCGTACTGGTAATGTCAAAGCCGTATTCCACGCCAGCTTTCTGTAATAACAAGAAATCGCCTTCACGACCAGCGCCAAAGCGGAAATCGTCACCCACGGCGAGAAATTTTACCCGCAAATGCTTCACCAGAAGATCGCTGATGAAGTTTTGCGCAGTCAGCGCCGCAAAGCGCCTGTCGAAACGCACGCACAGCACGTAATCTACGCCACACTCTGCAAGGTAACGCAGTTTTTCCCGCAGTCGGGTCAGTCTTGCCGGGGCTTTATCGGTAGCAAACAGTTCCAGTGGTTGAGGTTCAAAAAGCATCACCATCACCGGTAAGTTTCGCCTGCGCCCTTCTTCCTGCAAGCCCTGTAACAACGCGCGATGACCGCGATGCACGCCGTCGAAATTACCAATAGTCAGCACACACCCTTCTTGCGGGGCCTGGCTGAGATTATGTATGCCGCGTATCAGCTTCATGTCTGGCTCAAAACAGTGAAAATCGTCCGAGTATACCTTGTACAGCGGTCAAGGTTAACCGGCGATTGAGTACCGAAATCAGAAAGAAGTGGCTTTTCATTGCCATGGCGCAAATCACGGGCAGAAACTCACGGCCTGATGCAATTTTTATCGCGGAAAAGCTGTATTCACACCCCGCAAGCTGGTAGAATCCTGCGCCATCACTACGTAACGAGCGCCGGCACATTAACGGCGCTTATTTGCACAAATCCATTGACAAAAGAAGGCTAAAAGGGCATATTCCTCGGCCTTTGAATTGTCCATATAGAACACATTTGGGAGTTGGACCTTGGCTAATATCAAATCAGCTAAGAAGCGCGCCATTCAGTCTGAAAAGGCTCGTAAGCACAACGCAAGCCGTCGCTCTATGATGCGTACTTTCATCAAGAAAGTATACGCAGCTATCGAAGCTGGCGACAAAGCTGCTGCACTGAAAGCATTTAACGAAATGCAACCGATCGTGGACCGTCAGGCTGCTAAAGGTCTGATCCACAAAAACAAAGCTGCACGTCATAAGGCTAACCTGACTGCACAGATCAACAAACTGGCTTAATCGCCTTTTGTTGTCAGCTTTGTAAAAAAGCCCGCGCAAGCGGGTTTTTTTATGCCCATCTGCAGGCCAAAACTGCAGCCTGCAGAGTACAAATGGTTATTTTGAAGCTGAAGTAAACAACGCAGAGTAATCTGTGTTGCAAATACGCTGTACCGCAGGATGTTGAATCATCCTTTCGGCGAAAATCGCGTGGTACTCTTCCATGACGTTCTCAACGCGGCCTATCTCCATAACCGAGTCATCGTTATAGAAATCATTAGCGTAAAGCGAAGGTGCAACGAAAATAGCGTTATGCGTCGCTCCAAAAGCTTTCATCAACGCCGCATCATCAAACTCCCCCAGAATTTCAACGTTTAAGCCCTGAGAGTTAAACCAGTTTAATAGCTTGCGTCCCAACATTGAGCGACGCCCCGGAATAAGTAAGCGACGCTCTTCCAGACAGGCAGGAAACGGCTTTTCTGGCAGCGGGTTAGTGCACCAGAAACTGACACAACACTCGCCAATTTTTATGGAAAACAGCCCTTCCTGCTGGGTGGAGTCTATCGGGCAGTCAGAGATGATCATATCCAGCTTATGCTGACTCAGTTGCTCCAACAGCATCTCGTGCGTCGATTCAAAACAGCGTAAATGGATCTGCTCGTCTTCCACCACTGCGGCATTCAATACACTACTGACCAGGCGTTTGGAAAGAGCATCTGCCACGCCAACATCAAACAACAAATTGGACTCTTTGCGATAGTTGACGATATCCAGCATTTCCTGGCTTAAGGTGAACATTTTATCGGCGTAGCGATAGACCAGCTCCCCCAGTTCGCTGGGTTCCAGACCACGTCCTTTACGCTTAAATAGTTTCCCTTGCAGGCGCTCTTCCAGCGCCCGGATCTGCCCGGTAATGGTTTGTGGTGTTAAATAAAGCGCCTCCGCTGCGCCAACCACAGAACCTTCTTTGTAGACATGCCAGAAGTAATACAAGTGGTTGTAATTGATATGAGACATGCTCATTTCTCTCCCTGATAAGAATGAAAAGGGAGCCATTTATGGCTCCCCGGTACATCGTCCTGTCAAACTGATGGACGTAAACGAATGCGTAACCAGCTATATCCAATTACTGCCGAAGAGATTGAGCCAACCAGAATGCCCAATTTCGCCCAGTTAATCAGTTCTGGATCTACGCTACCAAAAGCCAGGCTGGCAATAAAGATAGACATAGTAAAACCGATACCGCACAAGATCCCAACCGCCATAATTTGCTGATAAGTGGTTCCCTCTGGCAAATGAGCCAGTTTCAAACGCAGCGCCAACCAGCAGAACAAACTAATACCCAACGGCTTGCCAATCAGCAAACCGGCGATGATCCCTAATGGCAGGATGGAGGTCAGGCCATCCAACGTCACGCCTTGCAGAGAAACGCCGGCATTGGCAAAAGCAAACAGCGGCAAAATCAGATAAGCCACCCATGGATGCAATACATGCTCCAGACGCTTCGCCGGAGAACGGCCATGCTTCTCTTTCAATGGAATAAAGAAACCGACAATGACACCTGCCAGCGTTGCGTGGACACCTGATTTCAACACCGCGGTCCACAGCACCACGCCGACCAGAATATAAACTCCCGTACGGCGAACACCACAAATGTTGAGCACCGCGAGCACCGCAATTGCTACAGCTGCAACGCCAAGAGAGGCCATCGACAAGTCATTAGTGTAAAACAAGGCGATGATTATGATGGCTCCAAGATCGTCGATAATAGCCAGCGCCATCAGAAAGATCTTCAGTGCTAACGGTACACGACTTCCCAATAACGCCAGCACACCAAGGGCAAAGGCAATGTCAGTCGCTGCCGGGATTGCCCACCCTTCACGTGTGATAGGATCGGCGTAGTTAAAGGCCAAATAGAGCAATGCCGGGACAATCATCCCGCCGATTGCGGCAATAACCGGAAACGCAGCCTGGCGCAAGCTGGCCAACGATCCTTGCATCAGCTCGCGTTTAACTTCCAGACCAACTAACAGGAAAAATATCGCCATTAGCGCGTCATTTATCCATAACAGCATGTTTTTATTGATTTCAAGAGAACCTACCCGGAGCTGAACCGGCGTCTCAAGAAAGTCGTGATACCATCCACTGGTTGCGCCGCTGTTGGCCATAATCATCGCCAGAACAGCGGCAATGATGAGAATAATGCCTCCCGAGGCATCACTGCTAAAGAATCGATGCAGATGTTTCACTTTTTATTTCTCTTTCAGGTGAATAGATCGTTTTAACTATTTTACTCTGCACGAATCATCGTTAAAATCAGATTATAGTGTAGGAATAATTCGTTTTTTACGATCTATAAAGAAGATTAAGTCACCAGCAGAGGAAGTGTTTTTGGCGCTCGAAAGCGGTGGCTGATGACCTCAAGCCCTGATAATCATAGCTTAAGGTCTGGATTTCTGAGGGATTAATTCGGAAAAGTAATAATTAATTTGTTGTCAGTCGGCGTTGTTTGTTAGGACAATATTTCAAAAATAATCCAACTTGTCGTCAATAATTGCGATAAAGAGATAAATTAAAGTTTAATAATTAAATCCCTAAAAAATTACGCCATAAAAATGCGAGGCGTCTTCAGGATTAGAATCGATAAAACAGAGTGGGTTAAAGAGAGCGGTATAATAGCGGCGGGTGCTTGAGGCTGTCTGTCTCAGGCATTAGCTGAACGGCAGATAGAGAAAAGCCCCGAGTGATATTTTACCATCAACCCGAGGCCCCCTATATGCAGAACACATGTAGAGTGCCTCTTACTGACCGTAAGGTCAAGGAGAAGAGAGCAATGAAGCAGCATAAGGCGATGATTGTCGCCCTGATCGTCATCTGTATCACCGCCGTAGTGGCGGCGCTGCTAACGAGAAAAGACCTCTGTGAGGTTCACATCCGAACTGGCCAGACGGAGGTTGCTGTTTTCACGGCTTACGAATCCGAGTAAGAGCAACGGCGGGGAGCGATCCCCGCCACTTTACAGGTGCTCGCATATCTTCAACGCACCCTATTTTTACCCAGGCCTGCCCACGGGCAGGCTTTTGGGGAGGTTAGCGAGTCAGGTCGTCGAAAAACTTCTTCACGCCATCAAAGAAGCTCTTTGAGCGCGGGCTGTTGTGCTCGCCGGTTGGGCCACCGAAGCTTTCTTGCAGCTCTTGCAGCAGCTGTTTCTGCTTCTCGTTCAGGCCTACCGGTGTTTCGACAACAACGCGGCACAGCAAGTCACCTTGCGCACCGCCGCGGACAGACTTGACGCCTTTACCGCGCATACGGAACAACTTACCGGTCTGGGTTTCGCCAGGCACTTTCAGTTTGACGCGACCATCAAGGGTCGGCACTTCGATTTCGCCACCCAGCGCCGCCATAGCGAAGTTGATCGGGACTTCGCAATACAGGTTGTTACCTTCGCGCTCGAAAATCGGGTGCTGTTTAACCTGTACCTGAACGTACAGATCGCCTGCCGGTGCGCCGTGTTCGCCCGCTTCACCTTCGCCCGCAAGACGGATGCGGTCCCCGGTGTCCACCCCTGCCGGGATTTTAACGGACAGCGTTTTGCTGCGCTCAACACGACCATGACCATGACATTTGTTGCACGGATCTTTGATCAGCGTACCGCGGCCCTGACAATGTGGACAGGTCTGCTGCACGGCAAAGAAGCCCTGGCGCATCTGCACCTGACCAGAACCATGACAGGTCGGACAGGTCTGCGGCTGCGTGCCTGGTTTTGCACCGCTACCGTGGCAAACGTCACACTCTTCCAGAGTCGGAATGCGGATCTCTTTGGTCACGCCACGTACAGCTTCTTCGAGGGTGAGCTCCATGTTATAGCGTAAATCAGCACCGCGCGCCGCACGTTGACGACCACGCCCACCGCCAAAAATATCGCCGAAAACGTCACCAAAAATATCGCTGAAGTCTGCGCCGCCGCCAAAACCGCCGCCGCCCATGCCGCCTTGCTCAAACGCCGCATGACCATACTGATCGTATGCCGCACGTTTTTGCGAGTCGGTCAGAACTTCATAAGCTTCCTTGATCTCTTTAAATTTCGCCTCGGCCTCTTTGTCACCCTGGTTACGGTCCGGGTGGTATTTCATGGCCAGGCGTTTGTAGGCCTTTTTGATTTCACGCTCTTCCGCTGTTTTGGAAACGCCTAAAATCTCGTAATAATCTTGCTTAGCCATCTTTTTTTAATTGCCCCTAGATGAATGCACGGGCGGAGAGGAAATTCCCCTTCGCCCGTGTCAGTATAATTACCCGTTTATAGGGCGATTATTTTTTGTCTTTGACTTCTTCAAACTCGGCGTCGACAACATCGTCATCTTTCGCGTTGTTTGCAGAAGCATCAGCACCAGCAGTCTGCTGCTGTGCATGTTGCTGCTGGGCGATTTCCATCAGTTTCTGGGAAACCTGTGCCAGTTCCTGCATTTTCGCTTCGATAGCGGCTTTGTCTTCACCTTTCAGAGCAGTTTCCAGTGCAGTCAGCGCAGACTCGATAGCAGTTTTGTCGTCAGCCGGCAGTTTGTCGCCTGCTTCTTCAACCTGCTTACGGGTGCTGTGCAGCAGATGGTCGCCCTGGTTGCGAGTCTGTACCAGCTCTTCAAACTTACGGTCAGCTTCGGCGTTCGCTTCTGCGTCGCGTACCATTTTCTGGATTTCATCTTCGTTCAGACCAGAAGACGCCTTGATGGTGATCTTCTGCTCTTTACCGCTGTTTTTATCTTTCGCGGAAACGTGCAGGATACCGTCAGCATCGATATCGAAAGTCACTTCGATCTGCGGCATACCGCGCGGTGCCGGGTTGATACCATCCAGGTTGAACTGACCCAGAGATTTGTTATCAGCCGCACGTTTACGTTCACCCTGCAGCACGTGGATGGTTACCGCAGACTGGTTGTCTTCAGCGGTAGAGAACACCTGGCTGTGCTTGGTCGGGATAGTGGTGTTTTTCGCGATCAGCGTCGTCATCACACCGCCCATGGTTTCGATACCCAGAGACAGCGGGGTAACGTCCAGCAGCAGTACGTCTTTTACGTCACCAGTCAGAACACCACCCTGAACAGCAGCACCGATAGCTACAGCTTCGTCCGGGTTAACGTCTTTACGCGGCTCTTTACCAAAGAATTCAGCAACTTTCTTCTGAACCATTGGCATACGAGTCTGACCACCAACGAGGATAACGTCGTCGATATCAGATACGGACAGGCCAGCGTCCTGCAGTGCAACTTTCAGCGGCTCGATGGAACGGTTTACCAGGTCTTCAACCAGGCTTTCCAGTTTCGCACGAGTCACTTTGATGTTCATGTGTTTCGGACCGGTCGCGTCTGCAGTGATGTATGGCAGGTTAACGTCGGTCTGCTGAGCGGAAGACAGCTCGATTTTCGCTTTTTCTGCCGCTTCTTTCAGGCGCTGCATTGCCAGCGGATCGTTGCGCAGGTCAATGCCCTGATCTTTCTTGAATTCTTCAACCAGGTAGTTGATCAGGCGGCTGTCAAAGTCTTCACCACCCAGGTGGGTATCACCGTTGGTAGCCAGAACTTCGAAGGTTTTTTCGCCGTCAACTTCGTCGATTTCGATAATGGAAATATCGAAAGTACCACCACCCAGGTCATAAACCGCGATAGTACGGTTACCAGTACCTTTGTCCAGACCGTAAGCCAGCGCAGCTGCGGTCGGTTCGTTGATGATACGTTTTACTTCCAGACCAGCGATACGGCCTGCGTCTTTGGTTGCCTGACGCTGAGCATCGTTAAAGTATGCCGGTACGGTGATAACAGCTTCAGTTACCGGTTCGCCCAGGTAATCTTCCGCGGTTTTCTTCATTTTTTTCAGCACTTCAGCAGAAATCTGCGGCGGTGCCATTTTCTGGCCTTTAACTTCGACCCATGCGTCGCCGTTATCAGCAGCAATAATTTTGAACGGCATGATGGAAACATCACGCTGAACTTCTTCGTCCTGGAAGCGGCGGCCAATCAGGCGTTTAATCGCAAACAGGGTGTTTTGCGGGTTCGTCACTGCCTGACGTTTAGCCGGCTGACCAACCAGAGTTTCACCATCCTGGGTATAGGCAATGATAGAAGGCGTGGTGCGATCGCCTTCGGCGTTCTCCAGCACACGAGGAGTGGTGCCATCCATAATCGCTACACAAGAGTTGGTAGTACCCAGGTCGATACCAATAATTTTACCCATCTAAACGTCTCCACTATATATTCGGTCATCATGTGGTATGAGTCTGTAATAGGGGCGAAACGTCTGGTTTCAACTGCCCAATTTCATTTTTTTGCAGACTCACTCACTGCGGTTGACTACTAAATGGGGTCGTAACCCACGTCATCAAGGGGGAGATGCAAAAATTTTTTGTGCTTTTGCGCAGAAATTTCGTGATATGCCAAAAGAAGACATGAAACAGACGGCAATTTCATTCATATAAAGAATGAATTCAACACAAGGCATTCACCAAAAAATTGTAATAAAAAGAAAAGATTACATACCTGAATCTTCTTTTCGTCAGCAGTAAACTAGTGGCTATTCATCCCCTACTGCTCCCCGCTAAGAGAATCTTTATGAAATCCGTTTTTACGATTTCCGCCAGCCTGGTACTTAGCCTTATGCTGTGCTGCACAGCGCAAGCTAACGACCATAAAATCCTCGGCGTCATTGCGATGCCGCGTAACGAAATCAACGATCTGGCGCTGAAACTCCCCGTTTGCCGCATCGTAAAACGTATCCAACTCACCGCCGACCACGGCGATTTACAGTTGAGCGGCGCGTCGGTTTATTTCAAAGCCGCCCGTAGCGCCAGTCAAAGCCTGAATGTTCCCGCCGAAATTAAAGAAGGGCAAACCACCAACTGGATCAACATTAACAGCGATAACGACAACAAACGTTGCGTGTCAAAAATCACCTTTTCCGGTCATACCGTGAACTCGTCCGATATGGCCACGCTGAAAATTATCGGCGACGATTAACGCTTGAACAGAGAAGCCACAATAAATGAATGTTAATTACCTGAATGATTCAGATCTGGATTTTCTCCAACATTGTAGTGAGGAGCAACTGACCAATTTCGCCCGTTTGCTCACCCATAACGAAAAAGGCAAAACTCGACTCTCCAGCGTTCTGATGCGTAATGAACTGTTCAAATCGATGGAAGGGCATCCCGAGCAACATCGCCGCAACTGGCAGCTAATTGCCGGAGAATTACAGCATTTTGGCGGCGATAGTATCGCTAACAAACTTCGCGGACACGGCAAACTGTACCGGGCCATTTTGCTCGACGTCTCAAAACGGCTGAAGCTAAAAGCCGATAAAGAGATGTCTACGTTTGAAATTGAGCAACAGTTACTGGAACAATTTCTGCGCAATACCTGGAAGAAAATGGACGAGGAACATAAGCAGGAATTTCTCAAGGCGGTCGATGCCAGAGTCAACGAGCTGGAAGAGCTATTACCGCTGCTGATGAAAGACAAATTATTGGCAAAAGGCGTGTCGCATCTGCTTTCCAGCCAACTTACCCGCATTTTACGCACCCACGCAGCAATGAGCGTTCTCGGGCATGGTTTGCTGCGCGGCGCGGGGCTAGGAGGCCCGGTGGGCGCGGCATTAAACGGAGTTAAAGCTGTCAGCGGTAGCGCCTATCGCGTTACTATTCCGGCGGTCCTGCAAATTGCCTGCCTGCGTCGAATTGTCAGCGCCACTCAGGCCTAATCCCTCACATCGGGGAAAATTTTCATTTTCCCCTCAAAAGATCATGGACACTACTCCATTGGCTGATTATTATGCCGCGCCCTGAAATCACTACAGTTATTCAGGGAAATTATTTCACCATTCATTCAATGATGATTTTTGAGGAATTATGGGCAACACTAAGTTGGCTAATCCGGCACCGCTGGGCCTGATGGGCTTCGGCATGACCACCATTCTACTTAACCTGCACAACGTGGGTTATTTCGCTCTGGACGGTATTATTCTTGCCATGGGCATCTTCTACGGCGGCATCGCGCAAATTTTCGCTGGTCTGCTGGAGTATAAAAAAGGCAACACTTTCGGGTTAACCGCCTTCACCTCTTACGGTTCTTTCTGGCTGACGCTGGTTGCGATTCTGCTGATGCCGAAACTGGGTCTGACCGATGCGCCAAATGCGCAGTTCCTTGGTGTCTACCTGGGTCTGTGGGGCGTGTTTACGCTGTTTATGTTCTTCGGCACGCTGAAAGGCGCACGCGTTCTGCAATTCGTTTTCTTTAGCCTGACCGTGCTGTTTGCCCTGCTGGCGATCGGTAACATTGCCGGCAACGCCGCGATCATCCACTTTGCCGGCTGGATTGGTCTGATCTGCGGTGCCAGCGCAATCTATCTGGCGATGGGTGAAGTGCTGAACGAGCAGTTTGGTCGCACCGTTCTGCCGATTGGTGAATCCCACTAATTGCTTGATATCCCCCGCTCGGGGGATATCAGATTGTTGACAACGTGCGCTTTATTCATGCCGGAAGCGACGTGAACGCCTTATCAGGCCTACAAAATCGTGCAAATTCAATATATTGCAGGAAGATCATAGGCCTGATAAGCGTAGCGCATCAGGCAGTTTTGCGTTTGTCATCAGTCTGATCCCCCCGCCTGGGGGGATTTTTTTATTCGCTAACTTCTCGTCTTGCGCTCTTCGGTCTGAATGCTGCAACCACTTCCGGTGCCGTTTCAACATATGGCCCTTCCAGCAACTGAATGCAGTACGGTACGCTGGCAAAAATGCCGTGCACCACGACCTTACCCTCAGCATCCTTCACGCCTTCTAGCGTCTCTTTAATAGACTTCGGTTGACCGGGTAAGTTAAGGATCAGTGCCTGTTTGCGGATCACGCCCACCTGACGCGAAAGGATCGCAGTTGGCACAAAATGCAGGCTGATCTGGCGCATCTGTTCACCAAAGCCAGGCATCTCGCGGTCCGCTACTGCCAGCGTCGCATCGGGCGTTACGTCACGGCGCGCCGGGCCAGTACCGCCGGTTGTCAGCACCAGATGGCAACTCATTTCATCCACCAGCTCACACAACGTTTGCTCAATGATCGCCTGCTCATCGGGGATTAAGCGAGTTTCCAGTTCAAACGGCGTGGTTAGCGCCGATGTCAGCCATTCTTCCAGC
Source organism: Escherichia sp. E14V7 (assembly GCF_004212225.1). NCBI lineage: Bacteria > Pseudomonadati > Pseudomonadota > Gammaproteobacteria > Enterobacterales > Enterobacteriaceae > Escherichia > Escherichia sp. E14V7. Next base: position 43,134 of record NZ_RHJJ01000007.1, on the reverse strand, counting down.
GCAGGGATGCCTTTATCCTGATAAACGCCGCTGGACGCGCGATCAGAGATGGAAACTAAGCCAATACGTAAAGTATTCATCAAGATTTTTCCGTTTAAACAGTCTCGTTAAACAGAATGATACACTGCGAAGGGAGTGACAGACAGGCTTCAGAAGAGGTAGCGTGACCGACTTCCCGGTCACGCTAAGAATGATTACAGCAGGTCGCCGATCATTTTTTCCAGTTTTTCCTGGTCAACAGCAAACTTACGGATACCTTCCGCCAGTTTATCTACTGCCATTGGATCCTGGTTGTGCTGCCACAGGAACTCGGACTCAGTGATACGCGCCGGACGCGCTTTCACTTCACCGGTGTAAGACAGTTTACGTTCGATAGCCCCTTCGCTCTCCGCCAGCTCTTTCAGCAGTGCCGGTGCGATGGTCAGACGGTCGCAGCCTGCCAGTTCCAGAATTTCGCCGATGTTACGGAAGCTTGCGCCCATAACCACGGTTTCATAACCGTGTTCTTTGTAATACTGGTAGATTTCAGATACAGAAACGACACCCGGATCTTCTGCCGGAGCGTACTCTTTCTTATCGGTATTGGCTTTGTACCAGTCAAGAATACGGCCAACAAACGGAGAAATCAGGAACACGCCCGCTTCCGCACAAGCACGTGCCTGAGCGAAGGAGAACAGCAGAGTCAGGTTACAGTTGATACCTTCTTTTTCCAGCTGTTCTGCAGCACGGATACCCTGCCAGGTAGAAGCCAGTTTGATCAGAATACGATCGTTGCTAATACCTGCATCGTTGTAGAGCTTAATCAGGCGTTTTGCTTTCGCAATTGACGCTTCGGTGTCATAGGAAAGACGCGCATCAACTTCAGTTGAGATACGGCCCGGAACCAGTTTCAGGATTTCCAGACCAATATTTACTGCCAGTTTGTCGGTCGCGTCCACGATCTGCTGCGCGCGATCGTTGCTCTGCTGTTTCGCCCAGGCGACAGCATCATCAATCAACTTACGGTATTCCGGAATTTGCGCTGCGTTAAGAATGAGAGAAGGGTTGGTTGTGGCATCCTGCGGTTGATACAGCTTCATTGCCGCGATGTCCCCAGTGTCGGCCACTACGGTGGTGTACTGACGAAGGGAGGTCAATTTGTCCGTCATGATAGTATTTCTCTTTAAACAGCTTGTTAGGGGGATGTAACCGGTCTGCCCTGATGATATCACGACGTAACGACAGCGCAACCGCAGACAAAAGGGTTATCACCAGGCAAGACTGTTTCGGATTTCTGACATGGCGTTGATATCACCCGCCATTTTTAAACAAAACCTCATGTATGCTACACAGACGTTATCAACCAATGCACATCGTATATAATTCTTAATCAATTGGTAACGTTTACACAGGAATGTAACCGCGCGCCGGCGACAAGAGGGATACGAATGCCTGATTTTTTCTCTTTTATTAACAACGTACTATGGGGATCAGTGATGATCTACCTGCTCTTCGGCGCAGGCTGTTGGTTCACTTTTCGTTCTGGGTTCGTTCAATTTCGCTATATTCGTCAGTTTGGCAAAAGTCTTAAAAATAGCATTCATCCGCAACGAGGTGGTTTAACTTCTTTTCAATCATTGTGTACCAGTCTCGCCGCGCGCGTCGGCAGCGGCAACCTGGCAGGCGTTGCGCTGGCTATCACCGCCGGTGGACCGGGTGCTGTTTTCTGGATGTGGGTTGCCGCGTTTATTGGCATGGCGACCTCTTTTGCCGAATGTTCCCTTGCCCAGCTTTATAAAGAACGTGACGTCAATGGGCAGTTTCGCGGCGGACCGGCATGGTATATGGCGCGTGGGTTAGGGATGCGCTGGATGGGCGTTCTGTTCGCCGTCTTTTTGCTCATCGCCTACGGACTGATTTTCAGCGGTGTTCAGGCAAATGCTGTCGCTCGCGCGATGAGTTTTGCATTTGATTTCCCTCCGTTAGTAACGGGTGTCATTCTCGCCATTTTTACCTTGTTGGCGATAACTCACGGCATTCATGGCGTCGCCCGGTTAATGCAATGGTTTGTCCCTATTATGGCGTTAATCTGGGTACTCGCCAGCCTGGTCATTTGCGCAATGAATATCGGGCAACTTCCACACGTTATTTGGTCTATTTTTGAAAGCGCCTTTGGCTGGCAGGAAGCGGCAGGCGGCGCGGCGGGTTATACCCTGAGTCAGGCGATTACTAACGGCTTTCAGCGCAGTATGTTTTCCAATGAGGCAGGGATGGGATCAACACCGAACGCAGCGGCGGCGGCGGCATCATGGCCACCGCATCCGGCAGCGCAAGGTATTGTCCAGATGATCGGCATCTTTATCGACACGATGGTGATTTGTACGGCAAGCGCCATGCTGATATTGCTGGCTGGTAACGGCACCACCTATTTGCCACTGGAAGGTATCCAACTCATTCAGAAAGCGATGCGTGTATTAATGGGTTCCTGGGGGGCAGAATTTGTCACGATAGTGGTGATTCTATTTGCCTTCAGCTCGATCGTCGCCAACTACATTTATGCCGAAAATAATCTCTTCTTTTTACGGCTGAACAACCGGAAAGCTATCTGGAGTCTGCGTATCTGTATCTTTGTTACGGTCATTGGCGGCACCCTACTGAGCCTTCCTCTGATGTGGCAACTGGCCGATATTATTATGGCCTGCATGGCAATCACCAATTTGACAGCGATTTTGCTGCTTTCCCCCGTGGTGCATATCATTGCCAGCGATTATCTGCGCCAACGTAAACTCGGCGTACGTCCGGTGTTTGATCCGCTGCGCTACCCGGATATCAGTCAGCAACTGTCCCCTGATGCGTGGGATGATTTGTCACAGGAGTAATCACAACTATCGATCAACTCATCCGCTTTTTTTGCTACAGTCGCAGTAAATTTCCTGCAAGGACTGGATATGTTGATTCTGATTTCACCTGCTAAAACACTTGATTATCAAAGCCCTTTGGCCACCACACGCTACACGCTGCCGGAGCTGTTAGACAACTCCCAACAGCTTATTCATGAAGCGCGAAAACTAACGGCACCGCAGATTGGCAAACTGATGAAAATCAGTGACAAGCTGGCCGATCTCAACGCTACCCGCTTTCATGACTGGCAGCCAGATTTCACGCCAGAGAATGCCCGGCAGGCAATTCTGGCATTTAAAGGCGATGTCTATACCGGCTTGCAAGCCGAAACCTTTAGTGAAGAAGATTTCGCTTTTGCCCAGCAGCATTTACGTATGCTTTCCGGTTTGTACGGCGTACTGCGCCCGCTCGATTTAATGCAGCCATACCGTCTGGAGATGGGGATCCGTCTTGAGAATGCGCGGGGTAAAGACCTGTACCAGTTCTGGGGGGATGTGATCACCAACAAGCTAAACGAAGCGCTCGAAGCACAAGGCGATCAGGTGGTGATTAACCTGGCGTCAGATGAGTATTTTAAATCAGTGAAACCGAAGAAATTAAATGCCGAGATAATCAAGCCGGTATTCCTCGATGAGAAGAACGGCAAGTTTAAGGTCATCAGCTTCCATGCTAAAAAAGCGCGTGGCCTGATGAGTCGGTTTATCATTAAAAATCGCCTGACCAAGCCAGAGCAACTGACAGTTTTTAACAGTGAAGGTTACTTCTTCGATGAAGCCTCTTCCAGCAATGGCGAACTGGTGTTTAAACGCTACGAACTGCGTTAAGTTTGCGGTAAATGCCGGAGGTCATCCGGCATTTATATTTAGCGGTGATGTCTGCCAGGCCCCGGATAATGATCATCCCGGTGGTCATGACGATGATCGTCACGATGATCGCGATGATTATTATAGTGCGGCTGCAGTCCGTATGGGTGCCAGCGATTGCCTCGCCATTCATAATTTCTGTGCCACCAGTCGTGGTCACGCCAGTAACCGCCATCCCAGTAGAAACCGCGATAATCACGATCGCCAATCTGTAACTTTACTGATGGCACCAGCATTATTTCCTCAGCCTGCGCTGCCATAGGAGCAACCAGAATCAGGGAAAATGCGAGTAAGAGAGATTGCATCTTTTTCACAGGTGACTCCTTATTATCATTGCCAGTTATGGGCCGATATAAGGAGCTTACGGTAAAAGAATCCTCGTTGTCATTATCCAATCTAAGTTACCGCATTTATTGAAAATTTCTCCTTTTTTTCTGTCGATTTTTCTCATATTTTCTCCACAAAAAAGCCGAGCTGTATAAACACAAGCCCGGCTATTTTTTCGGAATTTAATGGATATTAATTATGATTCATCATGAGGTTGCGCAGCGCAGCAAAATCGGCAGGCAGACTATGTGAAAGTAAGGGCAAATCAGCACGTTCTGCCAGCTCTTTTGGCAGTTCCAGCGTTTCACCAAGAATCACTTCCACGCTCTCTTTAAACTTCGCCGGGTGCGCGGTGCCGAGGAACAGGCCATATTCTCCCGGATGAAGCTGGTCACGCAGCGCACGGTAAGCCACGGCAGCATGCGGTTCCGAGGTATAGCCCAGTGCTTTTAACTCACGCATTGTCTGCCGGGTGGTTTCATCATCCACCGCCGCATAACCCAGCTCCTTCAGTTGCCAGATTTTACGGCGGAACAACTCTTCCACTCGCGGCCAGTTGTTTGGCTGGCTGACATCCATCGCATTGGATAATGTCGCCTGGGTAGCTTTAGGCGCCCACTGCCCGTCGTGCAGGAAACGCGGCACCGTATCGTTAACGTTAGTGGCAGCAATAAAACGTTTCACCGGCAGACCGAGTGATTTCGCCAGCAATCCTGCCGTCAAATCGCCGAAGTTTCCGCTCGGCACTGAAACAACTAGCTGGTTACGCGCTTCCTGTGGCAACTGCGCCACGGCTTCAAAGTAATAGCAAATCTGCGCCAGCAAACGACTGATGTTAATAGAGTTAGCAGAGTTCAGTCCCAACGCCACTTTTAGTTCTTCATCATCGAACGCCTGTTTAACAAGAGCCTGGCAGGCATCAAAATCGCCGTCGATGGCGACGGTTTCAATATTGCCACCCAGCGTACAGAACAGTTTTTCTTGCAGTGGACTGATTTTGCCGTGCGGGTAAAGGATGACCACTTTAACGTTCGGTAAACCGTAGAAAGCGTGAGCCACTGCCGCTCCGGTGTCGCCGGAAGTCGCAGTCAGAATAGTCACTGGCTTATCGCCCGCAATATGGGTCAGCATTTGCGCCATAAAGCGACCGCCGAAATCTTTAAATGCCAGCGTTGGCCCGTGGAACAACTCCAGACAACCGACGTCATTTTCAACTTTGGCGACCGGAGCCGGGAAAGCAAATGCCGCGCGCACGCGCTCTTCCAGAACTTCCTGTGGGATCTCATCACCAATAAACGCCGAGAGGATCTTCGCGCTGCGAGTGACGAAATCCAGTTTCAGCATCTCATCAATTTCGGTCAGGCTGAATTCCGGTAGCTCATGAGGGAAAAACAACCCCTGATTTTTGCCCAATCCCTGCGTTACGGCTTGCGCAAAACTGACCTGCTCATTGTGATCTTTCAGATTGTAGAGTTTCATTTAGTTTTCCAGTACTCGTGCGCCCGCCGTATCCAGCCGGCAAATATGAACAAAACCTTCCTGATTCTGCAGGTAATTCTTACCTAACCAGTCGGCAACTCGCTGGGCGGTATCCAGTTTATCGCACAGGGCGAACAAGGTCGGCCCCGAGCCGGAGATACCGCTCGCTAGCGCACCGATTTCCGCGACCGCCTGACGTGCTTGCCTGAAGCCTGGCAATAAACGTTCACGGTAGGGTTCAGCGATAACATCTTTCATCAGCTTCGCGGCAAGTTCAGGCTGGCGGGAATAGCAGGCGTGAATGAAGCCTGCCAGATGTCGCCCGTGCGCAATGCAATCCTGGCGGCGATACTGCGCCGGTAAAATAGCCCGTGCTTCTGCCGTCGAGACTTTAATCCCCGGATACGCCAACACCCATAACCACTCATCAAATCCTGGTACCTGCTGGCTGATGATGCCGTTTTCTTCGATCATCAACTGCATGCCGCCAAGAAAGCACGGTGCCACGTTGTCGTAATGAATGCTGCCGGAGATACGCCCTTCCAGTTCGCCCATCAAGGCCAGCAGGCGGGTATCATTGAGCGGCTTACCGCAGTGTTCATTCATCGCCACCAGCGCCGCGACCACCGAACAGGCGCTGGAACCTAAGCCAGAACCGATCGGCATATTCTTTTCCAGGGTCATCGCCACCGGAATTTGCTTACCCACTTCTTGGCAAAAACGCTCCCAGCACTGATAAACGATATTTTCCTGCGGTTCTGACGGCAGCTTGCCTGCAAACCGTCCAAGATTGTTGAGACTGAAGCGCTCTGCTGACTCAACCGTCACTACATCTCCCAGCAAGGAACCATCAACAGGCACCACCGCCGCCCCGAGCACATCAAACCCGACGCTCATATTGGCACTGGAAGCCGGAGCATAAACCTTAACCATTTTAGACTCCTAACTTCCATGAGAGGGTGCGTAGCAGATCGGCAAAGACACCGGCAGCTGTAACGTCATTACCCGCACCGTATCCGCGCAGGACCAGCGGCAGTGGCTGATAATAGTGGCTATAGAAGGCCAGGGCGTTTTCGCCGTTTTTCACTTTGAACAGCGGATCATTACCATCCACTTCGGCAATCTTCACGCGGCAGACGCCATCTTCATCAATATTGCCAACATAGCGCAAAACTTTTCCTTCATCACGTGCCTTCGCCACGCGCGCGGCAAAGAGATCGTCGAGCTGTGACAGATTCGCCATAAAAGCTGCAACATCACCCTCGGCGTTAAACTCTGCGGGCAGCACAGATTCGATTTCGATATCCGCCAGTTCCAGTGATCGTCCTGTTTCACGAGCGAGAATCAATAGCTTGCGCGCCACATCCATACCAGAAAGATCATCACGCGGGTCCGGTTCGGTATAGCCCATTTCTCTTGCCAGCGTGGTGGCCTCGGAGAAGCTCATCCCTTCGTCTAACTTACCGAAGATGAAAGAAAGCGAACCAGAAAGAATGCCAGAGAATTTCATCAATTCATCACCCGCGTTGAGCAGGTTTTGCAAGTTCTCAATAACCGGCAACCCCGCACCGACGTTGGTGTCATAAAGGAATTTACGCCGTGATTTTTCCGCCGCGTAACGCAGCTGATGGTAGTAATCCATCGACGAGGTGTTGGCCTTTTTGTTCGGGGTCACCACATGGAAACCTTCGCGCAGGAAGTCGGCATATTGATCCGCCACCGCCTGGCTGGAAGTGCAATCGACAATCACCGGATTCAGCAAATGATATTCTTTCACCAGGCGAATTAAGCGCCCAAGGTTGAACGGCTCTTTGGCTTGCGCCAGTTCTTCCTGCCAGTTGTCCAGGTTAAGGCCATGCACATTAGTCAGCAGCGCCTTCGAGTTAGCAACGCCGCAAACGCGTAAATCGATGTGTTTGTTCTTCAGCCAGCTTTGCTGACGTTTCAGTTGCTCCAGCAGCGCGCCGCCAACGCCACCGACGCCAATCACAAACACTTCGATAACCTGATCGGTATTGAACAGCATCTGGTGGGTAACGCGTACGCCAGTGGTCGCATCATCGTTATTTACCACGACAGAGATTGAGCGTTCAGAAGACCCTTGAGCAATGGCGACAATGTTGATATTGGCGCGGGCCAGTGCGGCAAAGAATTTCGCCGAGATCCCACGCAAGGTGCGCATACCATCGCCCACCACCGAGATAATGGCCAGCCGTTCAGTGACCGCCAGCGGCTCCAGCAAACCTTCTTTCAGTTCCAGGTAGAACTCTTCCTGCATCGCGCGTTCAGCACGCGCACAGTCGCTTTGTGGTACGCAGAAACTGATACTGTATTCGGAAGATGATTGCGTAATCAGCACCACTGAAATGCGGGCGCGTGACATTGCCGCAAAGACGCGCGCCGCCATGCCGACCATTCCTTTCATCCCCGGACCAGAAACGCTGAACATTGCCATGTTATTCAGATTGGAAATGCCCTTGACCGGTAATTCATCTTCATCACGGCTGGCGCCAATGAGCGTACCTGGTGCTTGAGGATTTCCGGTATTTTTAATCAGGCAAGGGATCTGGAACTGAGCGATAGGGGTAATGGTGCGAGGGTGAAGAACTTTAGCGCCGAAGTAGGAAAGCTCCATCGCTTCCTGGTACGACATCGACTTCAACAGCCTCGCATCGGGCACCTGACGCGGGTCGCAAGTATAGACACCATCGACATCCGTCCAGATCTCGCAACAATCGGCGCGTAAGCAGGCGGCCAGTACCGCGGCGGAGTAGTCAGAACCGTTACGTCCCAGCACCACCAGCTCACCTTTTTCATTACCGGCGGTAAAACCAGCCATCAGCACCATGTGGTCAGCCGGAATGCGGCTTGCCGCAATACGGCGGGTGGACTCAGCAATATCGACCGTAGATTCGAGGTAATGACCGATTGCCAGCAGCTTTTCGACCGGATCGATAACGGTAACGTTGTGACCACGCGCTTCCAGTACCCCGGCCATAATGGCGATCGACATTTTTTCACCACGGCAAATCAGCGCGGCGTTGATGCTGTCCGGGCATTGCCCCAATAAGCTAATGCCATGCAGGACATGTTTGATTTGGGCAAATTCTTGATCAACGAACGCTTTCAATTGCGCCAGCGGAAATCCCGGTTGGGCGGCGGCGAGTCCCGTCAGAAGTTCGGCAAAAATACGTTCGGCATCGCTGATATTGGGTAAAGCATCCTGACCGCTAATGGTTTTTTCAATCATTGCGACCAGATGGTTGGTAATTTTGGCGGGGGCAGAGAGGACGGTGGCCACCTGCCCCTGCCTGGCATTGCTCTCCAGAATATCGGCAACCCGCAGAAAACGTTCTGCATTTGCCACTGATGTACCGCCGAACTTCAACACTCGCATGGTTGTTACCTCGTTACCTTTGGTCGAAAAAAAAGCCCGCACTGTCAGGTGCGGGCTTTTTTCTGTGTTTCCTGTACGCGTCAGCCCGCACCGTTACCTGTGGTAATGGTGATGGTGGTGGTAATGGTGGTGCTGATGCGTTTCATGGATGTTGTGTACTCTGTAATTTTTATCTGTCTGTGCGCTATGCCTATATTGGTTAAAGTATTTAGTGACCTAAGTCAATAAAATTTTAATTTGCTCACGGCAGGTTACCAGTTCATAGAGTGCTGGTAGATGCTCTTTTTTTAATCCACACAGAGACATATTGCCCATTGCAGTCAGAATAAAAATCTGAAAACGACTTTCCTTGTCGTTTTTTATTTGGTGATATTTTTTTCAATATCATGCAATAAACGATGCAACATGGCCGTGTCTCGTTGCTCCAACAGCCCGATGCGTTGTTGTAACCAGTCGACCAGTTTGGTGTCATCTGCCACCGCCAGAGTCGTTAACAATGACATGGCACGTTCACGCAAAGCCTGCAGTTGAAATGGGTCCGCCGTTGCGGCAGATTCCACCGGTTGTTGTATTAATGTTGCTAATTGATAGCAATAGACCATCACCGCCTGCCCCAAATTCAGTGATGGATAATCCGCCACCATTGGCACGCCGGTGAGGACATCAGCAAGCGCCAACTCTTCGTTAGTCAAGCCGGAATCTTCGCGACCAAAGACCAGCGCCGCATGGTTCATCCATGTCGATTTTTCCTCCAGTAGCGGCACCAGTTCTATTGGCGTGGCGTAGTAATGGTATTTCGCCCGACTGCGCGCAGTGGTAGCAACGGTAAAATCAACGTCGTGTAGCGATTCAGCCAGCGTTGGAAAAACTTTAATATTATCAATAATATCACCAGAACCATGCGCCACCCAGCGGGTAGCTGGTTCCAGGTGTGCCTGGCTATCGACAATGCGCAGCTCGCTAAATCCCATTGTTTTCATCGCCCGAGCCGCTGCACCAATATTTTCAGCTCTGGCTGGTGCTACCAGAATGATCGTTATACGCATGTTGCCACTCTTCTTGATCAAATAACCGCGAACAGGGTGATGAATGTCAACTTATTACGCGGAGAGAATTTACAAATTCGTAACGTAAGTCGCAGAAAAAGCCCTTCACTTAACTTAAAAAAAGCTAAACTATTTCTTGACTATACTAACGGTGTAATTGTTAAAAATTGCTACATATCCTTCTGTTTACTTAGGATAATTTTATAAAAAATAAATCTCGACAATTGGATTCACCACGTTTATTAGTTGTATAAGGCAACTAGTTGTATTATTAAAATAATGTGACGAAAGCTAGCATTTAGATACGATGATTTCATCAAACTGTTAACGTGCTACAATTGAACTTGATATATGTCAACGAAGCGTAGTTTTATTGGGTGTCCGGCACGTCTTAGCCTGTTATGTTGCTGTTAAAATGGTTAGGATGACAGCCGTTTTTGACACTGTCGGGTCCTGAGGGAAAGTACCCACGACCAAGCTAATGATGTTGTTGACGTTGATGGAAAGTGCATCAAGAACGCAATTACGTACTTTAGTCATGTTACGCCGATCATGTTAATTTGCAGCATGCATCAGGCAGGTCAGGGACTTTTGTACTTCCTGTTTCGATTTAGTTGGCAATTTAGGTAGCAAACATGCAGACCCCGCACATTCTTATCGTTGAAGACGAGTTGGTAACACGCAACACGTTGAAAAGTATTTTCGAAGCGGAAGGCTATGATGTTTTCGAAGCGACAGATGGCGCGGAAATGCATCAGATCCTCTCTGAATATGACATCAACCTGGTGATCATGGATATCAATTTGCCGGGTAAGAACGGTCTTCTGTTAGCGCGTGAACTGCGCGAGCAGGCGAATGTTGCGTTGATGTTTCTGACTGGCCGTGACAACGAAGTCGATAAAATTCTCGGCCTCGAAATCGGCGCAGATGACTACATCACCAAACCGTTCAACCCGCGTGAACTGACCATCCGTGCACGCAACCTGCTGTCCCGTACCATGAACCTGGGTACAGTCAGCGAAGAACGTCGTAGCGTTGAAAGCTATAAGTTCAATGGTTGGGAACTGGACATCAACAGCCGTTCATTGATCGGTCCTGATGGCGAGCAGTACAAACTGCCGCGCAGCGAGTTCCGCGCCATGCTTCACTTCTGTGAAAACCCAGGCAAAATTCAGTCTCGTGCTGAACTGCTGAAGAAAATGACCGGCCGTGAGCTGAAACCGCACGACCGTACTGTAGACGTGACGATCCGTCGTATTCGTAAACACTTCGAATCTACGCCGGATACGCCGGAAATCATCGCCACCATTCACGGTGAAGGTTATCGCTTCTGCGGTGATCTGGAAGATTAATCGGCTTTACCTCCGTCAAAAAAAACGGCGCTTTTTAGCGCCGTTTTTTTATTTCCAGATACGTAACTCATCGTCCGTTGTGACTTCTTTACTGGCTTTCATTTTCGGCAGTGAAAACGCATACCAGTCGATATTCCGCGTCACAAACATCATGCCTGCCAGCGCCACCACCAGCACACTGGTTCCCAACAACAGTGCGCTATCGGCAGAGTTGAGCAGTCCCCACATCACACCATCCAGCAACAACAGCGCGAGGGTAAACAACATGCTATTGCGCCAACCTTTTAATACCGCCTGCAAGTAAATACCGTTCATTAATGCCCCTATCAAGCTGGCAATTACCCATGCCACGGTAAAACCGGTGTGTTCAGAAAGCGCCAGCAAGAGCAAATAAAACATCACCAATGACAGCCCCACCAGCAAATATTGCATCGGGTGCAAACGTTGTGCGGTGAGCGTTTCAAAAACAAAGAAGGCCATAAAAGTCAGCGCAATCAGCAAAATAGCGTACTTAGTCGCCCTGTCCGTTAATTGATACTGATCGGCAGGCGTAGTGACTGCGACGCTAAACGCCGGGAAGTTTTCCCAGCCGGTATCATTGCCTGAAGCAAAACGCTCACCGAGATTATTGGCAAACCAGCTACTTTGCCATTGCGCCTGAAAACCGGATGCACTTATTTCTCGTTTCGCTGGCAAAAAATCACCTAAAAAACTGGGATGCGGCCAGTTGCTGGTTAAGGTCATTTCGCTATTACGCCCGGTAGGCACCACAGAAAGATCGCCGGTACCGCTTAAATTCAGTGCCATATTCAGCTTCAGGTTCTGCTTCCCCCAGTCCCCTTCGGGTAAAGGGATATGCACGCCCTGCCCGCCTTGCTCTAACCCGGTACCGGGTTCAATGGTCAGCGCTGTTCCGTTAACTTCAGGCGCTTTCACCACACCAATACCACGCGCATCCCCGACGCTAATCACAATAAATGGCTTGCCTAAGGTGATATTTGGCGCGTCGAGTTCGCTAAGACGCGAAACATCAAAATCGGCTTTTAGTGTTAAATCACTGTGCCAGACCTGACCGGTATAAATACCAATCTTGCGTTCTTCCACATTCTGATTACCATCAACCATCAACGACTCAGGTAACCAAAAATGGATAAAACTTCGTTTCCGCTCCACGGTTTTATCCTCTTCCTGCACCGTATAAAGCTCGGTCACAGGAATAGCGATGAGCGGCCCAACGAGTTTTTGCGGCCCGCTGGTACTTTGGCGAATCGCATCTTCCACATCGCTACGGTAATCGGCACGTTCGACAATCACCTGCCGAATCAGCATTATCGGAATCAACAACAGCAATACTGCACCAAACAGAGTGGTCATTTTCCAGAACAGGGGGGATTTCAACATAGTCTTCTCCTTTGCAATGGCGACAGGATATGAAGGCTATGTGGGAAGAATTTGAAGTTATGTGAAGTGACGGTGAAGTCGAAGCGAGGCCAATACGCCGCCTTCCGGCACGTTGTGCAACGTGACTTCGCCATTAAGCAAACGGGCAACTTCACTGACAAACGCCAGCCCCAGACCACTGCTTTTTTGCCCATTCGCACGCGGCAAAGAGTAGAAACGCTCAAAAATACGTGACAGCGCGTAGTCAGGAATACCACTACCGGTATCCAGCACATTAAGCGTGACGTGTTCCTGATCCACTTCGGCGCTTAGCGTTATGCGACCGCTCTCGGGGGTAAAATCGATGGCATTATCCAGCAAATTCCCCAGCGCCTGCTCCAGTAACGCCGGTTCAGCAGCAACGTTAACCTCGGTGGGCATAACATTAAGAGTGATATTTTTTTCTGCCAACTGCACGGTGCGCGCTTCACTGACGCGGCGAAATAATGCCGCCACATCAACCGCAGAAAGAACGACCTCCTGGCGATTCTCCAGTCTTGCCTGGCGTAGTAGCGTTTCCACCAGCGCCTGCATTCGCGCGTTTTGCGTCAGAATATTGTCGGTAAAACGGGCTACCACTTCCGGTGGCGGACCTTCGCGTAAAATTTCCGCCGCGCCACGAATTGCCGCCAGCGGACTTTTCAACTCATGAGTTAACGCGTAGACATACTGCTCAATATAGTTTTTCCCCTCCAGTTTCACGCGCATACTTTCCAGCGCCTGCGCTAACTTACGCAGCTCGCTACTGCCGAGTTCAGGAAGCGGAACGGGCTTATTGTCGGTAACGGAATCAGCATAACGAGTGAGCCGGGCAATGGAGCGGTTGATCCACCAAACCATTCCTGCGCCGATTACCAGCGCAATTCCCAGCAAAATGGCGCTCGCCCATAAAATTCGCCGCTCGCTGCGTTTAATCACCGGTGCCATCGCCGCGTTCGGTTTGCCTACGCTCAAAACGCCAACCAGCCGCGTGCCGTCCATAATAGGTGCGGCAACATACATCACAGAACTTTCGGGATCGGCAGGATTTTGCAACGTACTGCGCGCACCATACTGACCACGCAACGTTAGCCATACGTCATTCCAGCGCGAATAATCCTGCCCGACGGCTTTATTGGCCGAATCAAACAATACTTTGCCCTGCGCATCAGTCATATAGACATGATATTCGTTGCGCACTTTGTTGATGCCGCTGATATTGGCGCGAAACGGGCGATTTTGTAGCTGGTTAAATGCCTGCGCCAACTGCCCATGCGTTGGGTCACCAGAGAGCAAATCGGCACGCGCCAGCTCCGCCAGCAACGTTGCCGTATCGATCAACGTCCCTTCCGTCGCCCTTCGCACGCCCGGTTTAACTTCTTTGACAAAAATAGCCAGTACGAACCAGGCGGCTACCGCCACCAGTAAAAAATACCCCAGCAACAGCCGCATGCCGATACGCATTACAGGCTCCTCAGGCTGTATCCCATGCCGCGATGGGTATTGATCGGCGAAAGCTCGGGATTAATAGCGCGCAGTTTGGCACGTAGCGTTTTAATGTGAGTATCGACAGTGCGATCGTAGGTGTCCTGCGCATCTTCCCAGACGCTATCCATCAGTTGCTGACGGGACCAGACGCGGCCCGGCGACTTAAGTAACGTTTTCAGCAACAAAAACTCATACCGTGTTAGCGTTAACGGCGTGTCAAACCAGCTGATCTGCGCCGCAGGTTCATTCAGTTCAAAATGACCAATACGGATGACGGGAGAAGGCGTAGAAAACTTCTTCACCCGACGCAGTAAGGTGCGCACTCTGGCGCACACTTCGCGGGGTGAAAACGGTTTAGCCACGTAGTCGTCAGCGCCAATTTCCAGTCCAAGCAGGCGATCCACCTCTTCACTACGGGCTGTCAGGAACAGTACAGGTAGCGCCGGATGGATCACCAGCAACTGACGGCACAATTCAAAGCCGCTGATATCCGGCAGACCTACATCGAGAATAATGACGTCGGGAACCTGCTGGCGTGCTTTATCCAGCACCGGCAAGCCTCGCTCAAAGACCTCGACGGCAAAACCTTCCTGCTGCAACATATAGACCAGCGTGTCGGCTATCCCTTGCTCGTCTTCCACTAACCAGACCGTTTCCCGTTGCATATATCGCCTCTGTTATTGCCGCCAAGGCATGACAGGCACCGCGCTAATCGCGTTTTTCGGCGACCCATCTACAACTTTGTCGGAGTAGGCCAGGTAAGCGAGCGCGTTGCGTTTGGCGTCATAGAAGCGTACGACCTGTAACGACTTAAAGACCAGCGACGTACGTTTTTTGAATACCACTTCGCCCTGAGCTTTGCCGTTTTTAATGCGCTCTGACAGTTCAATCGGCCCGACTTGCTGGCAGGAAATAGCCGCATCGGAAGTATCTTCCGCCAGGCCCAATCCCCCTTTAATACCGCCGGTTTTTGCCCGACTCACATAACAGGTGACATTTTTCACATCGGGATCGTCAAAGGCTTCTACGACAATTTTGTGATCCGGGCCGATCATTTTAAATACGGTATCGACCGAACCAATTTCTTCCGCATGTGCCAATGGCCCCAGCATTATCAGGCTTAAAGACAGGATC
Organism: Escherichia sp. E14V7; assembly: GCF_004212225.1. Lineage (NCBI taxonomy): Bacteria > Pseudomonadati > Pseudomonadota > Gammaproteobacteria > Enterobacterales > Enterobacteriaceae > Escherichia > Escherichia sp. E14V7. The sequence goes on along the minus strand of NZ_RHJJ01000007.1, from coordinate 27,749 downwards.
AAATGCTTGTATTTCATATTGTTACCATTTTTATAAGTTACACAGAGCAATTAGTTCGTCACGGTAAATAACATATTGATTAAGAACAAAATCTCAACACTTTTATTTCCGTCAAGACCTAAAACATACTCTACTAAGAAAAAAACACTGAATGCTAAAACAGCAAAAAATGCTATTATCCAATTACCTGATGTCAGGTGCTCGTTGTGAAAGGATGAGGATATTTTATGGATCAGGCCGGCATTATTCGCGACCTTTTAATCTGGTTGGAAGGTCATCTGGATCAGCCACTGTCGCTCGACAATGTAGCGGCGAAAGCAGGTTATTCCAAGTGGCACTTACAGAGAATGTTTAAAGATGTCACTGGCCATGCTATTGGCGCGTATATTCGTGCTCGTCGTTTGTCGAAATCGGCGGTTGCACTACGCCTGACCGCGCGCCCAATTCTGGATATTGCGCTGCAATACCGCTTCGACTCTCAACAGACATTTACTCGTGCATTCAAGAAGCAGTTTGCCCAGACTCCCGCACTTTACCGCCGTTCTCCTGAATGGAGCGCCTTTGGTATTCGCCCGCCGCTGCGTCTGGGTGAATTCACCATGCCAGAGCACAAATTTGTCACGCTGGAAGACACGCCGCTGATTGGCGTAACTCAGAGTTACTCCTGTTCACTGGAGCAAATCTCTGATTTCCGCCATGAAATGCGTTATCAGTTCTGGCACGATTTTCTCGGTAATGCGCCGACTATTCCGCCAGTACTTTACGGCCTGAATGAAACGCGTCCAAGCCAGGATAAAGACGACGAGCAAGAGGTGTTCTACACGACTGCATTGGCCCAGGAGCAAGCAGACGGCTATGTACTGACGGGGCATCCGGTGCTGTTGCAGGGCGGCGAATATGTGATGTTTACCTATGAAGGTCTGGGAACCGGCGTGCAGGAATTTATCCTGACGGTGTACGGAACCTGTATGCCGATGCTGAACCTGACGCGCCGTAAAGGTCAGGATATTGAGCGATACTATCCGGCAGAAGATGCCAAAGCGGGAGATCGCCCAATTAATCTGCGCTGCGAACTGCTGATTCCAGTACGTCGTTAACGTTGCAGCTCGTCTAATGCAGGGGCGTCCAGATGCGAGATGTCCCCTGCTGTTTCAACTACCCAACCAGACGCCAGCCACAGGCTTTCCTGATAATCCACGCGCGAAATAGAACAGTTACGCAGACGTAAGCGGCGTTCTGCCCATGCAGGTAGGCCCAGAATAGTACTCACCAGGCATCCCAGCGCGATACCGTGGCTCACCAGTAGCGGTCGACTTCCCTGCGGCAAATCCCGACAAGATTCCAGAGCAGCATTGACGCGCTCGCTCAGTTCCTGCATTGACTCGCCTTCAGGAATACGCCCGTCAACAGTGCCATTTACCAGTTGGCGACGCCAGTTCTCTTCTTCTTCGGTCAGAGAGTCGATATGTCTTTTTTCCAGCACGCCCATATTTAATTCACGCAGGCGGGAATCAAAGATTATGTCACAGCCGCAAGCCTGAGCGATGATTTCCGCCGTGCGCCGGGTGCGACCTAAATCGCTACTGATGATATGTGTGATGCCAAGCTCTTTGGCTCGCGCCGCCACCTGCATTGCTTGTTGCTCACCTTTGGCAGTCAGTGGGCTATCAGACTGGCCCTGAATACGTCGCTCGGCGTTCCACTGCGTTTCACCGTGGCGGACTAGGTATACCTGTAACATGCTTTTTTTCCGTATACTGCTGTAACGTTAATTTTTGAGTAATGCTGATTATGCACCATGTTGTCTGTGCAACCACCAATCCCGCTAAAATTCAGGCCATTCTGCAGGCATTTCACGAGATCTTCGGCGAAGGATCCTGCCACATTGAGTCCGTTGCCGTCGAGAGCGGCGTACCGGAACAACCCTTTGGCAGTGAGGAAACGCGCGCTGGCGCACGAAATCGGGTAGAAAATGCCCGCCGTTTACATCCAGAGGCCGATTTTTGGGTGGCGATTGAAGCAGGCATCGATGGCGACAGCACCTTCAGTTGGGTGGTCATTGAAAACGCCAACCAACGTGGCGAGGCGCGTTCGGCTACTTTGCCGTTACCTGCGGTGATTCTGCAGAAAGTGCGTGAGGGTGAGGCGCTTGGCCCCGTGATGTCGCGTTATACCGGTATTGATGAGATTGGTCGTAAGGAAGGAGCCATCGGCGTGTTTACCGCCGGGAAACTCACTCGCGCCAGCGTCTATCACCAGGCGGTGATCCTGGCGCTGAGTCCGTTTCATAATGCCGTGTATCAGCCATTGTAAACCGGATAAGGCGTTCACGCCGCATCCGGCATTCGGTGCACAATGCCTGATGCGACGCTGACGCGTCTTATCAGGCCTACAAAATCAATCGCTTTTCAGCAACACGTCTTCCAGCCACTGGCGCAGCTCGACGGGCGCGGCTTTCAGACTGTTAGATCCACGCGTAATGGTCGCGATGCCCGCGCCGAGTTCATTTTTTAACTCGCGCTGGCTCATTTCACCACGCAGCAACTCTTCAACGATACGCACGCGAGTCCCCAACGCTTCGCGCTCATCTGGCGTCAGCATCAGGTTTAACAATGGTAAATGGAGATCGTTTTGGTAGGCATTCTTAAGCAGGTCGACAAAACGTAACCACTCCTGGTGACGCTGTTCTGCCATCGCTGCTGAATAGGGTGATTGTTGGGCCATAGTGTGTCGCCATTGTTAGCGGGGGAAGCAAAATGCCTCCCCCGGTTGTACTCGCTAAAGAGTACGATAGCATATCATAAAGGTTCAAATCAGTAACGACGTCCCCATTCCGTAGCGCTCAAAAGCGTGGGCTTATCGCCCATGAAATAGCGATAGTACGCGTCATAAGCCAGCACATTTTTCACATAACCGCGCGTCTCGGAAAACGGAATACTCTCGACAAACGCCACCGCGTCGATACGCCCGGCGCTGTTACCAAGCCACGTGCGCACCCGCCCAGGACCGGCGTTATAAGCTGCCGAGGAGAAAATGCGGTTATTGCCAAATTGCTGATAAACATATTGCAGGTAACTGGTGCCAATGTTGATGTTCGTTTCCGGATCCAGCAATTGCCCAGGGCTGCTATAACCAGGAATAGAGAACATCTTCACCGTCTGAGTCGCCGTACCGGGCATAATCTGCATCAGACCGCTGGCTCCTACCGGTGATTTCACTTTCGGATTCCAGGCGCTCTCCTGACGGGCAATCGCCATTGCATAGCTTTGCGGGATATCTTTACCGTTGGTGTAACGTTCGAAGAGATCGTTGTAGGCCAGGGGGAATCGTTCTTCCAGATGATCCCACAATTTCCCGGCGATCGTCGCCTGAACACTGAGATCCCACCAGTGATTATTAAAGGCATAGCGTGCCAATTGCGCCTGCTCTGTTTTTGACTTGCTCTTCACCAGATTGGCCCACTCGCTACGTGCGGTGTTATCCATATTCCAGTACATCAACTCGCGCACGCGCGCCATCTCCGGCCCCTGGGTCAGGGCGCTGTCAACGTTCTGCGGCGCTTTATCAATCTTTAGTTGATACTCTTCGCCAATACGTTGCGCAGCGACCATCGGGTAAAATCCACGCTGTTGCATGAGTTGATGCAAAATCTCTTTTGCTTCAGCTTCACGCCCGCGTTCCAGCAGTATATCCGCCTGCCAGTAGCGCCATTCATCTTTATCTTTCGCCTCTATTGGCAGACGCGCCAGCCAGGTATTCAGACCACGGCGATCGCCAGTGCCAAGCGCCATCCGCACGCGGCGTTCAATTAACGACGTTGATTGCGAACGCATAATCGCGTCATCACGCCATTTCGCCTGTTCGTCGGTAACATCGTTGCCCATCAAACGCCAGGCGACGATATCGCGCAACTCCTGAATCTGATCTTCATTAAGCTGCTGCGCCTGGGCAAGTGAAGGGATCATCAGCCGTGCATTTTCAGCATCCTGACGTGCCACGCTGGCAAATGCCACCGCCGCCATCTGACGGGTAAAATCGGTCGCGCCGGTGGAACGCGCGAAAGTCAGCACAGTATTAGGATCATTCGCCAGAGAAATAATTGCCGAAGCAATAGTCTGGTAATCGGCAGGCATTTGCCCTGCCAGCACCGTCACCAGCCCGGTATTGCCTGCTTTCATCGCCAGGCGGATACGCTCTAAATATGCCAGGGGTTCTTGTTTGCCGGACGCTCGCCAGACGCTAAATAACTTGTCACAAGCGTTAGGCTGGCTCTTTCCGGTTAGCCACAGCTCTTTCGCCCCCTGCCAGGCTTCTTCACTCTGCCCGGTGTTCCATTTTGCATAGTAGTAATTACACTGGGCTTCGGTTGTGCCTGGCTTTTCCGGGCTAAAGGCTAACAAGCCACGCCAGTCTTCGCGTCGCGCCAGTTCATTGACGAAACGCGATTGCAGCGTGCGAGCAGGAGGAAGCGTGGGGTTAGCGCGAACAAAGTTAGTAACCGTCACCGCCGGTTGATTCATCAGGTCATCGGTGATCTGGCGGTATTCCAGATAGGGATAAAGCGGATAATCCTTCAGGGATGGCATCATTTGTTCGACCACATCCATTTGTCGATTATCCCAGGCCTGCTTGATTTGCGCGTAACGGCTACGCTGCTCATCCAGTGAGTCGGCTCGCGCCACGCTGCTGACCGTCAGCAGACAGACACCGGCAGCCAACAGCCGCCAGGTAACTTGTTTGGCTTTTTCCACAAGCGCATCCTCTAAGTGTAAATACATCAATGCAGCATCATGCCGCGTAATAGATTTATGCTAACCAGTCATTGCCGTTTACGCCACGTTACGGACACTTTTTTACTTTTATACTCTAAATAATTCGAGTTGCAGGAAGGCGATAAGTGAGTGAGTCCCCAAGAGCTTACAGAAGTAAGTGACTGGGGTGAGCGAGCGTAAGCGCAGCACATGCAACTTGAAGTATGACGAGTATACTGCGAGGGTGATCGACCGGCTGGGATTAGATAAGGAAACAGGCTACACTTCGCCTTTGAAAACTCATCATCACGATAAACATAGAGGCGAAGTCCAACGTGGCTCAATTCGTTTATACCATGCATCGTGTCGGCAAAGTTGTTCCGCCGAAACGTCATATTTTGAAAAACATCTCTCTGAGTTTCTTCCCTGGGGCAAAAATTGGTGTCCTGGGTCTGAACGGCGCGGGTAAGTCCACCCTGCTGCGCATTATGGCGGGCATTGATAAAGACATCGAAGGTGAAGCGCGTCCGCAGCCAGACATCAAGATTGGTTATCTGCCGCAGGAACCGCAGCTGAACCCGGAACACACCGTGCGTGAGTCCATTGAAGAAGCGGTTTCTGAAGTGGTTAACGCCCTGAAACGCCTGGATGAAGTGTATGCGCTGTACGCCGATCCGGATGCCGATTTTGACAAGCTGGCCGCTGAACAAGGCCGTCTGGAAGAGATCATTCAGGCTCACGACGGTCACAACCTGAACGTACAGCTGGAGCGTGCAGCGGATGCGCTGCGTCTGCCGGACTGGGACGCGAAAATCGCTAACCTCTCTGGTGGTGAGCGTCGTCGCGTGGCGTTGTGCCGTCTGCTGCTGGAAAAACCAGACATGCTGCTGCTCGACGAACCGACCAACCACCTGGATGCCGAATCCGTGGCCTGGCTGGAACGCTTCCTGCACGACTTCGAAGGCACCGTTGTGGCGATTACTCACGACCGTTACTTCCTCGATAACGTTGCAGGCTGGATCCTCGAACTGGACCGCGGTGAAGGTATTCCGTGGGAAGGCAACTACTCCTCCTGGCTGGAGCAGAAAGATCAGCGTCTGGCGCAGGAAGCTTCTCAAGAAGCGGCGCGTCGTAAGTCGATCGAGAAAGAGCTGGAGTGGGTACGTCAGGGTACGAAAGGCCGTCAGTCGAAAGGTAAAGCACGTCTGGCGCGCTTTGAAGAGCTGAACAGCACCGAATATCAGAAACGTAACGAAACCAACGAACTGTTTATTCCACCTGGACCGCGTCTGGGCGATAAAGTGCTGGAAGTCAGCAACCTGCGTAAATCCTATGGCGATCGTCTGCTGATTGACTCCCTGAGTTTCTCGATCCCGAAAGGGGCGATCGTCGGGATCATCGGTCCGAACGGTGCGGGTAAATCGACCCTGTTCCGTATGATCTCTGGTCAGGAACAGCCGGACAGCGGCACCATCACTTTGGGTGAAACGGTGAAACTGGCATCGGTTGATCAGTTCCGTGACTCAATGGATAACAGCAAAACCGTTTGGGAAGAAGTTTCCGGCGGGCTGGATATCATGAAGATCGGCAACACCGAGATGCCAAGCCGCGCCTACGTTGGCCGCTTTAACTTTAAAGGGGTTGATCAGGGTAAACGTGTTGGCGAACTTTCCGGTGGTGAGCGCGGTCGTCTGCATCTGGCGAAGCTGCTGCAGGTTGGCGGCAACATGCTGCTGCTCGACGAACCAACCAACGACCTGGATATCGAAACCCTGCGCGCGCTGGAAAACGCCCTGCTGGAGTTCCCGGGCTGCGCGATGGTTATCTCGCACGACCGTTGGTTCCTCGACCGTATCGCCACGCACATTCTGGATTACCAGGATGAAGGTAAAGTTGAGTTCTTCGAAGGTAACTTTACCGAGTACGAAGAGTACAAAAAACGCACGCTGGGCGCAGACGCGCTGGAGCCGAAGCGTATCAAGTACAAGCGTATTGCGAAGTAATGCGTAAAATGCCGGATGCGGCGTGAACGCCTTATCCGGCCTACAAAACCAGCGATTTCAATACGGTGTGAAACTCCAGGCCTGATAAGACGCGGTAAGCGTCGCATCAGGCATTGAGCACCGGATGCCGGATGCGGCGTGAACGCCTCTTCCGGCCTACAACAGCCTTAGCATCCGCAATTTCGTAGCGGGTCATCCGTGCTGGTTCTTTCAAACCTTGTTTAATCTCGACAGCCTCTTCCAGAGAGGTTTTCAACTCATCAAAAAAACTCATTTTATACCTCGCCTTTGAGCCGTTTCGTCACGGTTACCTCTGCTCCCCCATCATCTCCCGCACCAGCTCCACGCAGCGCAGGAAACGGCTGTCGTAATCGTCCTCTTCAACCCGCACGAATTCGATATTGTTCTCTTCCAGCATCTCCACCAGCAAGTTCTGGAACTCTTTGCGATCCACCGAACTGCCGAGGCTGCGTAAACCATCCGCCACCCACGGGGTGTTGTTCTCCAGCAGGATCACCAGATCGAAACGGTATTCATCAATCAGCGCCTGCACGAACGGATGCTCGCGTCCTTCGTACTTTTTGCAGAACGCCTGAGTAGTCACAAAATCAGTGTCGATAAACGCCACTTTATTGGCATATTTCACTGCAAAATCAATATATTGTGCGTGTCCCAGCGCGATTTTATCGTAGTCGGAATACTGCAATGCGATCTCATCGCCGCCGAGATGCGAAAAGACATAATCACGACCAAACTCCCACGCACTGGTGGTGTTGAAGATATTGGCAAGTTTGTTTACCAGGGTGGATTTACCGCTCGACTCGCCGCCGAGGATCGCCACGGTACGCACAAAGAACGGCTTCACTTCGGTAGGAATATATTCCCAGTAGCGGAACGGGTTTTCGCGGATCTGCGCACCGCTGATACTCATAAAGGTGCGTTTCGGGTCGATCAGCACCGTCTCGATCCCCAGATGTTCCATATACTGCGGCGCGTCGGCTTCTTCCGAGGTGTAGATCAGATCCGGCTGGATCCCCTTTTCAGCCATAAACTTTTTGATGCCGTTGCTCCACACATCCCAGCCGTGCGGATACGGCTCCATGCCCTCTTCGTTAAAGGCATGAATACGAATGTTTTTTTGATACTTAAAGGTTTGCAATAACCAGCGCAGACGATCCGGCACGGTCGGCTGCTGCGACATGGCACTGTCTTCGAACAACGCGCGGTCACGGGTATCGTCAAAGCCCATAATGATATGCAGCTCGTCAACCTGGCTACAGGCGCGCTGGATAAGGTAGATATGTCCGGTATGCAGCGGGTAGAACTTACCGAATACGACACCAATCGTTTTCTTCTGTCGGGGAAACTCAAGCCCCAAAAAACGGTGCAATGCCTCCAGCTTTTGCGCGCTGGGGCTTTTAATTTTGGCATTCAGTAACTGGCTTAAATACCCTTTGGTCATACCGCTGGCATCAGCTACCTGCTGTAGCGTGCAGCCCTGTTGCTTGATGGCAGTTTTCAGGTAATCAAATGACGACATATCTCCCTCCGTATCTCTTATTATAAGTCGTCGAACACGCTAAGCGCGTCGGAGAGCTTTTTAACGCCAAAAATCTGCATCCCTTCAGGCACTTTTTTCGGTACGTTAGCCGCCGGAACAATTGCCCGCCGAAAACCGTGTTTCGCCGCTTCTGAGATTCGTTCCTGGCCGCTGGGCACCGGGCGGATCTCCCCTGCCAGCCCGACTTCACCAAACACCACCAGATCCTGCGGTAGCGGCCTGTCACGCAGGCTGGAAACCATCGCCAGCAGTAACGCTAAGTCGGCGCTGGTTTCCGTTACCTTCACGCCGCCGACCACGTTCACAAACACATCCTGATCGGCCATTTGCAACCCACCATGACGGTGCAACACAGCCAGCAGGATTGCCAGACGGTTTTGCTCCAGACCTACCGCCACGCGGCGCGGATTCGCCATCATCGAATGATCGACCAGCGCCTGAATCTCCACCAGCAACGGACGAGTTCCTTCCCATACCACCATCACTGAACTACCAGAGGTCACTTCATCGCCACGGCTTAAAAAGATGGCTGAAGGGTTGCTGACTTCACGCAGCCCCTGTTCGGTCATCGCAAATACGCCCAGCTCATTCACCGCGCCGAAGCGGTTTTTATGGCTACGTAAGGTGCGAAAACGGGAGTCGGCATCGCCGTCCAAAAGCACCGAACAGTCGATACAGTGTTCCAGCACTTTCGGGCCAGCCAGTGAACCATCTTTGGTTACGTGACCGACCATGACAATCGCCACACCGCGCGTTTTGGCGAAGCGCGTCAGATAAGCCGCCGTTTCACGCACCTGCGCCACGCTGCCTGGCGATGACTGAACATCCGCCATATGCATCACCTGGATCGAGTCAATTACCATCAGCTTCGGTTGCTCTTCTTCGGCAATCAGGCAGATCTGCTCGATGCTGGTTTCCGACAACATATTGAGATTGTCAGTCGGCAGGCCAAGGCGATGAGCGCGCATTGCCACCTGTTGCAGCGACTCTTCGCCGGTGACATACAGCGTTTTCATCTGCTGCGCCAGTTTGCACAGCGTTTGCAGCAACAGCGTGGATTTCCCGGCACCTGGGTTACCGCCAATCAGAATGGCGCTTCCCGGCACAACGCCACCGCCTAATACGCGGTCGAACTCTTTAAATCCGGTGGAAAAACGCGGCAGCTCTTCAAGGCTGATATCGGAGAGTTTCTGGACTTTTGCCACCCCTGCGCTACCGGCATAGCCACTCAGACGCTCGTTACGCGCCACCGTTGGCGACGCAGCAAGACGCACCTCGGTGATGGTGTTCCAGGCATGACAGGCGCTGCACTGCCCCTGCCAGCGCGGATAATCGGCCCCGCATTCATTACAAACAAAGGCGCGTTTTGGAACTTTTGCCACGGTGTACCTCGTTAATGCTGTGCCACCCGCAGGATGACGGGCGGGCAATTACTTCTGATTCAGGCTGCCAGAGAGGATGCAGAATACCCCCATCAAGTCAGCGTGACGGATGGTGACTTCCGTCTTTTCATTCACTTTTGGCTTGGCATGGTAGGCAATCCCCAGTCCTGCCGCTTTGATCATCGGCAGGTCGTTGGCACCATCGCCAATCGCCACGGTTTGCGCCAGCGGAATATCATACTCCTGCGCCAGCCGGGTCAGGGTTTTCGCTTTGTACTGCGCGTCTACAATGTCGCCGATCACATTGCCGGTAAATTTACCGTCCATGATCTCCAGTTCATTGGCTACCACGGCGGTTAATCGCAGCTTGTCGCGCAAGTATTCAGCAAAGAAGGTAAAGCCGCCGGAGGCAATCGCCACTTTCCAGCCCAGCGTTTCCAGCTTCAGCACCAGTTGCGTTAAGCCCGGCATTAGCGGCAGATTTTCACGCACCAGTTGCAGAATATTGGCGTCAGCGCCTTTCAGCGTCGCCACGCGGCTACGCAGGCTAGCGGTAAAATCGAGTTCGCCGCGCATCGCCCGTTCGGTCACTTCCGCCACCATCTCGCCCGTTCCGGCCAGTTTGGCAATTTCATCAATACATTCTATCTGGATGGCGGTGGAGTCCATGTCCATCACCAGCAAACCGGGCGTGCGCAGGTGCGGGATTTTCCCCAGCGGCGCGACATCCAGCTGCGCTTCGTGGGCCAGGCGCGTAGCCCGGGCGGTGAGTGAACCTGCCAGACGAATCACCTGATAATCTTCCACGCACCAGGCAGCAACAATCACCATTGCCGCGCCCAGTTTGCTTTGGTACTGGGTCAGACGTTGTTTATCCAGCCCACGACCATACAGCAGCCAGCCGCTACGACCTGCGTGGTAATCCAGTGGCATCACTTCATCACCACTTAATGAAAGAGGCAGACCAGGCCATAAAGAGACATCTTCAGGCAGGTCGCACCAGGTAATGTTAGGCATTAAGGCTCCTGTAAAATCGTTCGAAGCAGGGAAAATAACGCATGAGGCTACCTTGTATCCATTGCTTCTGGCAACATTAAGTCTCAAATTTTCAACGGGTGGAATATGGCTCGCACAAAACTAAAATTCCGGCTGCATCGGGCAGTGATTGTCCTGTTCTGTCTCGCGTTGTTAGTCGCACTAATGCAGGGAGCATCATGGTTTAGTCAAAACCACCAGCGACAGCGTAATCCACAGCTGGAAGAACTGGCCCGTACCCTGGCGCATCAGGTAACCCTGAACGTTGCGCCGCTGATGCGTACCAACTCACCTGATGAAAAACGCATTCGGGCGATCCTCGATCAGTTGACGGACGAAAGTCGCATCCTCGACGCGGGTGTGTATGACGAACAAGGCGATCTTATCGCCCGCGCAGGCGAAAGCGTCGAGGTGCGCGACCGACTGGCGCTCGACGGTAAAAAAGCAGGTGGCTATTTTAACCAGCAGATTGTCGAACCGATTAAGGGGAAAAATGGACCGCTCGGCTATCTGCGCCTCACGCTCGATACCCATACGCTCGCCACCGAAGCCAAACAGGTGGATAACACCACCAATATTCTACGCCTGATGCTGCTGCTCTCGCTGGCAATCGGCGTGGTGCTGACTCGCACACTGTTGCAGGGTAAACGTACCCGCTGGCAGCAATCGCCCTTCCTGTTAACCGCCAGCAAACCGGTACCGGAAGAGGAAGAAAGCGAGAAAAAAGAGTGACCCATTACTACAAGAAAGGAAATCGTTATGTCCACATTACGCCTGCTCATCTCTGACTCTTACGATCCGTGGTTTAACCTGGCGGTGGAAGAGTGTATTTTTCGCCAGATGCCCGCCACGCAGCGCGTTCTGTTTCTCTGGCGCAATGCCGACACGGTAGTGATTGGTCGTGCGCAAAACCCGTGGAAAGAGTGTAATACCCGACGGATGGAAGAAGATAACGTCCGCCTGGCACGGCGCAGCAGCGGTGGCGGCGCGGTGTTCCACGATCTCGGCAATACCTGTTTTACATTTATGGCTGGCAAGCCGGAGTACGATAAAACCATCTCCACGGAAATTGTGCTTAATGCGCTGAACGCGCTCGGCGTCACCGCAGAAGCTTCCGGGCGCAACGATCTGGTGGTGAAAACCGCCGAAGGTGACCGCAAAGTCTCAGGCTCGGCCTATCGCGAAACCAAGGATCGCGGTTTCCACCATGGCACCTTGCTGCTCAATGCCGACCTCAGCCGCCTGGCAAACTATCTCAATCCGGATAAAAAGAAACTGGCGGCGAAAGGCATTACTTCAGTACGTTCCCGCGTGACCAATCTGACCGAGCTGCTACCGGAAATTACCCATGAGCAGGTTTGCGAGGCCATAACCGAGGCCTTTTTCGCCCATTATGGCGAGCGCGTGGAAGCGGAAATCATTTCCCCGGACAAAACGCCAGACTTGCCGAACTTCGTTGAAACCTTTGCCCGCCAGAGTAGCTGGGAATGGAACTTCGGTCAGGCTCCGGCGTTCTCGCATCTGCTGGACGAACGCTTTACCTGGGGCGGCGTAGAACTGCATTTCGACGTTGAAAAAGGCCATATCACCCGCGCCCAGGTGTTTACCGACAGCCTTAACCCCGCGCCGCTGGAAGCTCTCGCCGGACGGCTGCAAGGCTGTCTGTACCGCGCGGATATGCTGCAACAGGAGTGCGAAGCGCTGCTGGTCGACTTCCCTGAACAGGAAAAAGAGCTACGGGAGTTGTCGGCGTGGATAGCGGGGGCGGTACGGTAACTCGCTCATTAAAATATCCAGGGAAGGAAATATGATCGATCTGGAGAACCAGGAACGGGAGATTATCAATTTAATGTTCAGCCAGGGTATATCCTGGCTAGCCGCCGTGCGTATCAGGCATAAATTATCGCTTGCTGAAGTAAGTAAAATGTTAGGTATCTCGATTAATTCTCTAAAACGGATCGAAAAGACGGAACGGCTTAGCTCAAATATCAAAAGCAAAATGGCAGGAATTTATGGTTGTCCGCCAGAGTTGCTGATATGCCCTTACTGGATGACGGTTGAACATAAATGAATAGATTCGTGAATAGATACTTGAATGGATTTTATTTCCTATCCATATGAAAAATAATAGTAAATCTATAAATCAGTTGCTATTGATGAATAGATACTAAAAAGCCGGAGCAGTCTCCCGCTCCGGCTTAACACGACGTTCGCCTTTCAGCAAAACACAATTACTCTTTATCGCCCAGCAGAACGGATTCCAGTGCGATTTTGATCATGTCGTTGAAGGTGGTCTGACGCTCTTCAGCAGTGGTCTGCTCGTGAGTACGGATGTGGTCAGACACGGTGCAGATAGCCAGTGCTTTCGCACCAAACTCTGCAGCCACGCCGTAGATACCAGCCGCTTCCATTTCCACGCCGAGGATGCCGTATTTTTCCATCACGTCGAACATTTCGCCGTCCGGAGAGTAGAACAGGTCAGCGGAGAACAGGTTACCAACACGCGCATCAACGCCCAGAGCTTTAGCCGCGTCTACCGCGTTACGCACCATGTCGAAGTCAGCGATAGCGGCAAAGTCATGGTCTTTAAAACGGATACGGTTAACTTTGGAATCGGTGCAGGCACCCATACCGATAACGACGTCACGCAGTTTTACGTGCGGCAGAACAGCGCCGCAGGAACCTACGCGGATAATTTTCTTCACGCCGAAATCGGTGATCAGTTCTTTGGTGTAGATGGAGCAGGACGGGATACCCATACCGTGACCCATTACGGAAATTTTGCGGCCTTTGTAAGTACCAGTGAAGCCCAGCATACCGCGAACGTTGTTCACTTCACGGGCATCTTCAAGGAAAGTTTCAGCAATATACTTCGCACGCAGCGGGTCGCCAGGCATCAAAACTACGTCAGCGAAATCGCCCATTTCTGCATTAATGTGTGGGGTAGCCATCGTTTTATCCTTTTTGTGACATAACAAAGGCGGAGTCAACGCTCCGCCCAAATCCATCAGAACATGGCTTTGCCATATTCCATATCAGAAGTACCAAAATATTTTGCCAGAGTCTGGCCGATATCCGCGAAGGTTTCGCGGTGACCCAGCGAACCCGGTTTTACTTTCGGGCCGTAAACCAGTACCGGAATGTGTTCACGCGTGTGGTCAGTACCGATCCAGGTCGGATCACAACCGTGATCAGCGGTGAGGATCAGGATGTCGTCATCGCGCAGCAGAGACATCAGCTCCGGCAGACGGCGGTCGAACAGCTCCAGCCCCGCAGCATAGCCTGCGACATCGCGACGATGGCCCCAGGAAGAGTCGAAGTCAACGAAGTTGGTGAAGACGATGGTGTTATCACCCGCTTCCTTCATCTCTTTGATGGTGGCGTCAAACAGCGCGTCCAGGCCGGTCGCTTTCACTTTCTTGGTGATACCGCAGTTGGCGTAGATGTCTGCAATTTTACCCACAGAAACCACCTGGCCGTGTTTTTCATCAACCAGTTTCTGCAGCACGGTCGGTGCTGGCGGTTCAACGGCCAGGTCGTGACGGTTACCGGTACGCTGGAAGTTACCGGCTTTGTCGCCGATAAACGGACGAGCGATAACACGACCGATGTTGTAGCCGCCGTTGGTCAGCTCTTCACGGGCGATTTCACACAGTTCGTAGAGTTTATCCAGGCCAAAAGTTTCTTCGTGGCAGGCAATCTGGAACACGGAGTCAGCGGAGGTATAGAAAATCGGCTTGCCGGTTTTCATGTGCTCTTCGCCCAGCTGATCCAGAATGACCGTACCGGAAGAGTGGCAGTTACCGAGGTAACCTGGCAGGTTAGCGCGTTCAACCAGTTTATCCAGCAGCTCTTGCGGGAAGCTGTTTTCGTGATCGGAGAAGTATCCCCACTCAAACAGAACCGGGACACCGGCGATTTCCCAGTGACCAGACGGGGTATCTTTACCGGATGACATTTCGTGCGCCCATGCGTACGCGCCGATAACTTCAGCGTTGCCGTCCATTCCTGCCGGAATGAAACCGGTAGAACCTTCATGTGCTTTCGCCAGCCCCAGACGGGTCAGATTTGGCAGATTGAGCGGGCCTTTACGACCGTTATCAGCTTCGCCTTTGGCACAGGCTTCTGCGATATGACCCAGGGTGTCAGCCCCGACGTCACCAAAGCGTTCTGCATCTTCTGTAGCGCCGATGCCGAATGAGTCCAGCACCATAATAAATGCACGTTTCATATGTTCTCCGTACTCAGTGCTTCAAATTTAAATGATCAGATCAGTATACTGTTATTCACTGATACGACGATAGACAGTTGGTGTGCTTTCCGGTGCTTTATCGGCAAGTTTAATTGCCGCTTTCACCGCTTTCGCCGCTTCCTGCCAGCTGTTTTCGTCTTTCGCGTGGATAACCGCCAGCGGACGCTGACCGTCTACCTGGTCACCCAGACGCGCCATATCAGTAAAGCCGACGCTGTAATCGATGGTGTCAGATGCCTGACGGCGACCGCCGCCCATTGCAACCACTGCCATCCCCAGCGCACGGGTATCCATTTCACTGACAAAACCTTCGGTATCAGCATAGACTGCTTTCGTCAGCATCGCTGTCGGCAGATACTTCGCGTAGTTCTCAACGAAGTCGGTCGGGCCTTTTTGTGCCGCTACCATACGACCAAAGACTTCTGCCGCTTTACCGTTGTCCAGCACCGCCTGCAATTTCGCGCGCGCTTCGGCGTCATCTTTCGCCAGTTTACCGGAGATAAGCATCTCCACGCACAGCGCCATCGTGACATCAAACAGACGCGGGTTACGATACTCACCCGTCAGGAACTGCACCGCTTCACGAACTTCAACCGCGTTACCTGCACTGGAGGCCAGTACCTGATTCATGTCGGTGAGCAGCGCGGTGGTGCGCACGCCAGCGCCGTTAGCCACGCCAACAATCGCTTCGGCAAGGGCTTCAGAGAGTTCGTAGGTCGGCATAAACGCGCCGCTACCCACTTTCACGTCCATCACCAGCGCGTCCAGACCTTCCGCCAGTTTCTTCGCCAGGATCGAGGCAGTGATCAGCGGGATGGAGTCCACGGTTGCGGTAATATCACGGGTCGCGTAGAAACGTTTATCCGCCGGAGCCAGTGAGCTGGTCTGACCGATAATCGCCACACCGACGTCTTTAATGATTTCGCGGAAACGGTTGTCATCCGGGAAGATGTCGAAGCCAGGGATGGATTCCAGTTTGTCGAGCGTGCCGCCAGTATGACCGAGGCCACGACCGGAGATCATCGGAATATAGCCGCCACAGGCAGCGACCATCGGCCCCAACATCAGCGAAGTGACATCGCCGACGCCACCGGTGGAATGTTTATCAACAATCGGGCCATTCAGATGCAGGCTTTTCCAGTCGAGAACGGTTCCTGAATCTCGCATCGCCATAGTCAGCGAGACACGCTCCGGCATTGTCATATCGTGGAAGAAAATGGTCATCGCGAGGGCGGCAATCTGCCCTTCGGAGATAGTGTTGTCGCGAATGCCGTTGATAAAGAAACGAATTTCTTCATCACTCAGCGCATGACCATCACGTTTTTTACGAATAATTTCTTGTGCGAGAAACAAGGTAACCTCCCGTGGAAAAGAGTATGAGGCGGCTTTTGCCGGATGCGTCTACGCCTTATCCGGCCTACGGGTGATACGTCTCGTAGGCCTGATAAGCGCAGCGCATCAGGCGCAAAGCATCTTACTTAGTAGCTGCTGGCGCTCTTACCGTCGCCGTGGCCCAGAGCTTTCAGCAGGCTTGCCAGCAGGCTGGAAGCGCCAAAGCGATAGTGGCGCGCATCTGCCCAGTCAGCACCGAACAGTTCATCTGCAATGGCGAGATATTTCTGCGCATCTTCCGCAGTACGCACGCCGCCCGCCGGTTTGAAACCAACGGTTTTCTCTACGCCCATATCACGGATCACTTCCATCATGATGCGCGCGCTTTCCGGCGTCGCGTTCACTGCCACTTTACCGGTAGAGGTTTTGATGAAGTCGGCACCCGCTTTGATGGAGATTTCAGACGCTTTGCGGATCAGCGCTTCGTCTTTCAGTTCGCCGGTTTCGATGATCACTTTCAGCAGTACGTTCGCCGCTGCGCAAGCCTCTTTACAGGCTTTCACCAGATCAAAACCAACTTGCTCGTTGCCCGCCATCAGCGCACGGTACGGGAACACCACGTCAACTTCATCAGCACCGTAGGCGATTGCCGCACGGGTTTCTGCCAGTGCAATTTCAATGTCATCGTTACCGTGTGGGAAGTTGGTTACCGTAGCAATACGGATTTCCGGGGTGCCCTGCTCTTTCAGCGTTTTGCGAGCAATCGGGATAAAGCGAGGATAGATACAGATAGCAGCGGTATTGCCGACCGGAGTTTTGGCCTGATGACACAGGGCGATCACTTTCTCGTCGGTGTCGTCGTCATTCAGGGTAGTCAGGTCCATCAATTTCAGTGCACGCAGGCTGCTTGCTTTCAGATCAGTCATTTCATTCTCCTGGCTTGTCGCCAATAAAATTCACCTTGCGAGTTTGTTAGTATTCTAACATCGACTCCGCAACACACTTCGATATACATCACAATTAAGAAAATCTACTTACAAATTTGCATTACGGTAATGCGATCTGGTTCAAATAATTCACTTTCAAATGAATGCACCGATGGTGACAAACGCATCAGGATCAAAGTGAACATCACGAAACTTCTTACAATGGCGCATCACCTTTGGCATAAAAGGAAAAGAAGATGCCCACTTCTCACGAGATTGCACTGCAACAACGTTGCCAGCAAATTGTCACAAGTCCGGTGCTTAGTCCGGAGCAGAAACGCCATTTTCTGGCGCTGGAAGCAGAAAACAATCTGCCTTATCCGCAGCTACCTGCCGAAGCCCGCCGCGCGCTGGATGAAGGCGTAATCTGCGATATGTTTGAAGGTCATGCGCCGTACAAACCGCGCTATGTCTTACCCGATTACGCCCGTTTTCTGGCGAACGGTTCCGAATGGCTGGAGCTGGAAGGCGCGAAAGATCTTGATGACGCGCTCTCTCTGTTGACCATTCTTTATCATCATGTCCCTTCGGTCACATCGATGCCGGTCTACCTGGGGCAGCTGGATGCGTTGTTGCAACCGTATGTTAGAATTCTAACACAAGACGAGATCGACATTCGAATAAAACGTTTCTGGCGTTACCTCGACAGAACCCTGCCTGACGCCTTTATGCACGCCAATATCGGCCCGTCTGATTCGCCCATTACCCGAGCGATTTTACGCGCAGACGCAGAGCTGAAGCAGGTTTCACCGAACCTGACCTTTATCTACGATCCTGAAATCACCCCAGATGACCTGCTGCTGGAAGTGGCGAAAAACATCTGTGAATGTAGCAAACCGCACATCGCCAACGGTCCGGTGCATGATAAAATTTTCACAAAAGGGGGCTACGGGATTGTAAGCTGTTACAACTCACTGCCGCTGTCGGGTGGTGGCAGCACGCTGGTGCGCCTTAACCTGAAAGCCATTGCCGAGCGCAGCGAATCGCTGGAAGACTTCTTTACGCGCACTCTACCGCACTACTGCCAGCAGCAGATCGCCATCATCGATGCGCGGTGTGAATTCCTCTATCAACAATCACACTTCTTTGAGAATAGCTTCCTGGTGAAAGAAGGGCTGATTAACCCTGAACGTTTTGTGCCAATGTTTGGCATGTATGGGCTGGCGGAAGCGGTTAACTTGCTGTGCGAGAAAGAAGGGATTGCCGCGCGCTACGGTAAAGAGGCCGCCGCAAATGAAGTGGGTTATCGCATCAGCGCGCAACTGGCGGAGTTTGTCGCCAATACCCCCGTGAAATATGGCTGGCAAAAACGCGCCATGTTGCACGCACAGTCGGGGATCAGTTCTGATATCGGCACCACGCCGGGCGCACGCTTGCCGTATGGCGATGAGCCAGATCCGATCACCCATCTGCAAACTGTCGCCCCGCATCATGCTTATTATTACTCCGGCATCAGCGACATTCTGACGCTCGACGAAACCATCAAACGTAACCCGCAGGCGCTGGTACAGCTTTGCCTCGGCGCCTTTAAAGCCGGAATGCGTGAATTTACCGCCAATGTCAGCGGTAACGATCTGGTTCGCGTTACCGGTTATATGGTGCGTTTGTCGGATTTAGAAAAATATCGCGCCGAAGGTTCACGCACCAACACCACCTGGCTGGGCGAAGAAGCCGCACGCAACACTCGTATTCTGGAACGCCAGCCGCGCGTGATAAGCCATGAACAGCAGATGCGCTTTAGTCAGTAAGATTATCCCCTTCTCCTGCGTTGACGGGCCAGGCAGTCGTCTGGCTCTGTTTTTGCAGGGCTGCAATCTGCGCTGCAAAAACTGTCACAATCCGTGGACGATGGGACGTTGCAATGACTGTGGGGAGTGCGTGCCACAGTGTCCGCATCAGGCGTTGCAGATTGTTGACGGCAAAGTGGTGTGGAACGCTGTGGTCTGCGAGCAATGTGATACCTGCCTGAAGAGGTGTCCGCAACATGCCACACCAATGGCGCAATCCATGAGCGTGGATGAGGTGCTTAGCCATATCCGCAAAGCGGTGCTGTTTATTGAAGGGATAACGGTAAGCGGCGGCGAAGCCACGACCCAGCTGCCGTTTGTGGTGGCGCTGTTTACTGCCATCAAAAACGATCCGCAACTGTGCCATCTCACCTGTCTGGTGGACAGTAACGGCATGTTGAGTGAAACCGGCTGGGAAAAATTGCTCCCGGTGTGTGACGGCGCAATGCTCGATCTCAAAGCGTGGGGGAGCGCGTGCCATCAACAACTAACCGGACGCGATAATCAGCAGATTAAGCGCAGCATCTGTTTGCTGGCAGAGCGCGGCAAGCTGGCGGAACTGCGTTTGCTGGTAATCCCAGGCCAGGTGGATTATTTGCAACACATCGAAGAACTGGCGGCGTTTATCAAGGGACTTGGAGATGTTCCGGTTCGCCTGAACGCATTTCATGCCCACGGCGTGTATGGCGAGGCGCAAAGCTGGCCGAGCGCCACGCCGGAAGACGTTGAGCCGTTGGCTGATGCGTTAAAGGTGCGCGGGGTGAGCCGGTTAATATTCCCGGCGCTGTATTTGTGACATGCCGGATGCGGCCTACGGTTCGGCATAAACTTGTAGGCATGATAAGACGCGACAAGCGTCGCATCTGGCATTGTGCGCCGACTGCCGGATGCGGCGTGAACGCCTTATCCGGCCTACGGTTCGGCACAGACTTGTAGGCATGATAAGACGCGTTAAGCGTCGCATCAGGCATTATGCGCCGACTGCCGGATGCGGCGTAAACGCCTTATCCGGCTTACGGTTCGGCATAGACTTGTAGGCATGATAAGACGCGTCCAGCGTCGCATCTGGCATTGTGCACCGACCGCCGGATGCGGCGTGAACGCCTTATCCGGCCTACGGTTCGGCACAGTCCTCCAGGCATGATAAGACGCGACAAGCGTCGCATCTGGCATTGTGCGCCGACTGCCGGATGCGGCGTGAACGCCTTATCCGGCCTACGGTCGGCACAGGCCTGTAGGCATGATAAGACGCGACAAGCGTCGCATCAGGCATTGTGCGCCAACTGCCGGATGCGGCGTGAACGCCTTATCCGGCCTACGGCACGTTAAACAACGTATACGTGTTATTAAGCAACGCTTGCGCAATCTCATCCGCCGGTTCCGGGCGCAACTCGCAAAGCACGTCAAACACCCGCGCAGCCTGTTCCGGGCGGTTAGGCTGCCCCTGAAAACCGTTGAGCGGCATATCCGGCGCATCGGTTTCCAGCAACAACGATGCCAGCGGTAATTTTGCGATGACATCGCGGGTTTTACTGGCGCGTGGATAGGTGATAGTACCGCCTACGCCAATTTTGTAGCCTAGTTGTACAAACCGCTCGGCCTGTTGCAGGCTGCCGGAAAAACCGTGAACCACGCCAGTGCACGGCAAATCGTGACGCTTAAGATGCATCGCCAGTTTGTCGTGCGTGCGCCGTGAATGAAGGATCACCGGCAGATCGTAGCGTTTCGCCAGTTTCAGTTGTTCGTCGAGCAACCACTGCTGCCTCTCAAATTGCGGATCGTCGCCGAAGAGATCCAGACCGATCTCCCCCACCGCCACCACCTTCGCCGGACGCCTTTCCAGCGCCTGCTGTAACTGCTCCAGCGATGCATCGTTATGTTTTGCCAACATACCCGGATGCAAGCCCAATGCGGCATACAGTGGCTGATAATTTTCCGCCAGCGCCAACACGCGGGCAAAATTTGCCGCCTCTGTCGCCGGAACAATGATCTTGCCTACGCCCGCTTGTGCCGCGCGTTGCAGGCTGGCCTCTTCATCGCCACTAAACGGCGGGAAATCAAAATGGCAGTGGGTGTCGATAAAACGGCAAATCAAGCCAGATCCTCATTGTTAAATGTCGGGTCGTTCGCCTGCGGAGCATCGCTCACTTCGGCAACCAGCGTATCGTTGGCGACTGGCGCAGGCGGAATGACAATCGATTCCGGCGTCACCACTGGCACCAGATGGCGGGTAAGCGGCGCTTTTTCAGTTAATAGCTTGCCAACCGTGGCGAGGAAATAACGACCGCATAAACGCCCAAGTTTATAGTCTTCACGCAGCGCCGGAATCCGACTGCCAAGCGCGATACTATGCAATGGCTTCGGCGGATAAATTTCGAATATCCGCAGCTTGCCCGGTGGTTTCTCAATAAACTGCTGAATGTCACGATAGCTGGTTTCATGATGCTGCACCAGATTGACCAGCGGCTGCAGGCTACTGTCACCCAGCCAGCGTTCCATGCGCTTGAACCACTGCGGCGTGTAGTACATTTGTGACGGCACGGTGCGGATGACGACCAACGTTTTTGCTCCCTGCCTTGCCGCCTCTTTAACCGGAATCGCATCACTGATCCCACCATCCAGGTAGTTAATGCCTTCCAGCGACACTCCGCTACGATAAAAACCAGGTATCGCACTGGAGGCGCGAATCACATCCAGCCAGTTTTGTTTGGTTGGTAAAAAGTAATTCGGCGCGTAGTCATCCTGACGACAGGCACACATATAAAAGGATTTACCGCTGTCAAACAGCCGCGCGGCGGTGTCCATTTGCAACGGCATCTGGCTTGCGGTGGCCTCCACCAGCCAGTCAAGATCGATAAGATTTCCTCCACGGACAAAGCGCACTGGATCGAAAAATTCGCGTTTTGTGGTATAGCGCATGATGACTTTGCGCGCGTATCCGGGCTGATTGCAGATATATGCCGAAAGGTTCTGCGCCCCGGCAGATGTGCCGAGATAAAGATCGAAAGGATTAAACTGCGCGCGCATAAACTCATCCAGCACACCAGCCGTGAAAATTCCACGCTGCCCGCCGCCTTCGCACACCAGAGCTATTCGTCCAGGCTGGAACGGCCTTAGCGACAACGGCGCAATATTACCAAGCGTTACAGGTATTCGCTGCCCCACCTCTGCCTTCCTGTTTTTGTTGTGAAAGACTGACAAAGTAACGCAATTTATTATTCGCTAAAACCGCAAAAGCCAGTCCGCTGGACTGGCTTTGTATAAAATTTTCTTAATAGTTTGAAATCTAGGGTCGTTTTCGGCCCATAAACAAACTCACCAGGAACAGAATAATCCCGACGACAAAGACAATTTTAGCTGCGCCTGCAGCGGTACCGGCCAGACCACCAAACCCAAGTGCGGCGGCGATTAACGCGATAACCAGAAATATGATGCCCCAACGAAACATAAGCGTCTCCTTTACCATAGTTAATGTCACCGCTTGATATGAGCGTAAAAATCACTCAATGCGATATTTTTAGTGTGGTGCACATCGCGCCTCCCGACAAAGTTCGGGAGAACGAATTACGACGAATTACTTAGTTTTCAGATCATTTTTAACGCTTTTCACACCATCTACCGCTTTGGCGATACTTTCAGCACGGTCGCTTTGTGCCTGGGAATCGACGGTACCGGAGAGCTGAACCACGCCGTCGGTGGTTTCAACTTTCACATGACGGGAAGGGACGATGTCATCCGCCAGCAGTTTGGCTTTGATTTCACTGGTGGTGGCGGTGTCACCCGCATAGCCCTTCACAGAGCCTTCTTTAGCGTCGCGAACGTGCAGTTTGTCGCTGACAGAGGTCACGCCTTCAACGCCTTTCGCCACTTTCACAGCCTCTTCGGCCTGGGCCTGGCTTTCAACGAAACCGCTCAGGGTCACAACTTTTTGATCGGTTTTGACAGAGATATCAGTGCTCTTGATGTTGTCATGATCCACCAGGGCCGCCTTCACTTTCGCGGTGATGGCGCTGTCATCCATGAAATTACCGACTTTATTCATAGAGCTATCGACTTTTTGCCCTGCGCTTTCATTGGTTGTCTGCGCGCTGTTTTCCGCAAAAGCAGAGCCGGTCGCGACGGCAGAGGTCAACATTACAGCCAGCAGAGTTTTCGAAATCTTCAGTCTTGTCATAGTCATCGATTTATTCCTGTATGTTTGCTCGTAATTTGAGCCAGGCAACACGAGGTTGCATTGCTGAAAGGGAGAGACTTCACCCTGTACAGAAGTCAATGGTCGCCATCACAAAAGCGATGAGTGATGAATAACGACCATTACAGCCTCTGAATCAGTTATTAATATCAATCGGATGACAGTTAACGGTTTTAAATACTGATATTTACGTATTGATCGGTATTTAAAGCCGTCACAAATGTCATCACTTTGTTAAATATAGATCACAATTTTGAAACCGCTCACCGTATCGACTAAAAAACGCGTAAACATAAGCAAAAGCGAATGTTTTAAGAACATTCCGCAAGCGGCTAATAAGGAAGGGAAATTGACAGGGCGCGGCGGTTACCGCGCCATGGAGGCAAGAATTAATGCTCGCGGGTCTGGTGGAACTGAACGTCCGGGTAACGCTCCTGCGCCAGGCGCAGGTTGACCATGCTGGTGGCGATGTAAGCGAGATTGTCGCCGCCATCCAGCGCCAGTTGGCTTTCGTTCTTACGCTTGAACTCTTCGAATTTCTTCGCGTCCGCGCATTCTACCCAGCGGGCGGTGGCGACGTTGACTGACTCATACACCGCTTCGACGTTGTATTCGCTCTTCAGGCGCGATACCACCACATCAAACTGCAGCACACCAACCGCACCAACGATCAGATCGTTGTTGGAGATCGGACGGAACACCTGCACTGCGCCCTCTTCGGAAAGCTGTACCAGCCCTTTGAGCAGCTGTTTTTGCTTCAGCGGATCTTTCAGGCGGATGCGACGGAACAGTTCTGGTGCGAAGTTCGGAATACCGGTGAACTTCATCATCTCACCTTGGGTAAAGGTGTCGCCGATCTGAATAGTGCCGTGGTTGTGCAGACCAAGGATGTCGCCCGGATACGCTTCTTCAACGTGCGAACGGTCGCCCGCCATAAAGGTCAGCGCGTCGGAGATCACCACATCTTTCGCGGTGCGCACCTGGCGCAGTTTCATGCCTTTTTCATATTTACCGGACACCACACGCATAAACGCCACGCGGTCACGGTGTTTCGGGTCCATGTTGGCCTGAATTTTAAATACGAAGCCGGTAAATTTGTCTTCGCTCGCTTCTACGGTACGGGTATCAGTCTGACGCGGCATCGGCGCAGGTGCCCACTCCACCAGGCCATCCAGCATATGATCGACGCCGAAGTTACCCAGCGCAGTACCGAAGAATACCGGAGTGATTTCGCCCGCAAGGAATAATTCTTTGTCGAACTCGTTAGACGCGCCTTTCACCAGTTCCAGTTCGTCACGCAGCTGCTGTGCCAGATCTTCACCGACCGCAGCATCGAGATCCGGGTTATTCAGCCCTTTAACAATGCGGACTTCCTGAATGGTGTGGCCTTTACCGCTCTGATAGAGATAGGTTTCATCTTTATAAAGGTGGTAAACGCCTTTAAACAGCTTGCCGCAGCCAATCGGCCAGGTGATCGGTGCGCAGCCGATTTTCAGCTCGTTCTCAACTTCATCGAGCAGTTCCATCGGGTCGCGGATATCACGGTCAAGTTTGTTCATGAAGGTGAGGATCGGCGTGTCGCGCAGACGGGTAACTTCCATCAGCTTACGGGTACGATCTTCAACACCTTTTGCGGCGTCGATAACCATCAGGCAGCAGTCCACCGCGGTCAGAGTACGATAGGTATCTTCCGAGAAGTCTTCGTGCCCCGGGGTGTCGAGCAGGTTAACCAGGCAATCCTTATAAGGGAACTGCATCACAGAAGTGGTAATAGAGATACCACGCTGCTTTTCCATCTCCATCCAGTCCGACTTAGCGTGCTGGTTAGAACCACGGCCTTTTACTGTACCGGCGGTCTGAATGGCCTGTCCGAACAGCAGCACCTTCTCGGTGATGGTGGTTTTACCGGCGTCCGGGTGAGAAATAATTGCAAAGGTTCTTCTTTTCGCTACCTCTGCGGCCAAAAGGCTTGTCATAATTGTTGTCTCTTTGATTATGTACAATCATATGTACAAAGAAAAATTCATGCCGCTGATTGTACATTTTGGAGGTATCAGAGCATAGCAGAACATGATCAGTAGGTGTATTTGTAGCCAAAGAACATTTGTACATGCAGCAATCTTTGTTCTATTGACACTGTTTATTCATACAGTTAAAAATAACACTGTATACAAAAACAGTGTAGAGGGATTTTTATGCGTATTGAGATCTGCATAGCCAAAGAGAAAATGACTAAAATGCCAAACGGTGCTGTGGATGCGTTAAAGGAAGAATTAACTCGACGCATCAGTAAGCGTTATGACGATGTAGAGGTGATCGTAAAAGCCACCAGCAACGATGGCCTTTCTGTTACGCGCACCGCCGATAAAGATTCAGCTAAAACTTTTGTTCAGGAAACTCTGAAAGATACCTGGGAGTCTGCTGACGAGTGGTTTGTTCACTAATTAGCACGTAAAATCTGTAACGGCTGGAAATCATTCAATACTCGCACTACCGGAAGTTCACCAGCCAGCCGCAGCACGTTCTTGCATACGACGTGCCTGCGGTTTCAACTCCCGCCAATCATGATTGAGCGATAGTAGAATAGTAATAACAAAAATTGGTAGTTATCAGGCTCAGCAAGACACCAATCGGGTCAGAGGATACAAAAAAGGCACCCGCAGGTGCCTTAAATACTAACCCTTAGCAGCGCACTAAAAATGCCCACGCCTCGTACCCGTAATCATGAGCATCAAGGACTTTTTTTGATTTCCCACGCACCTTGCGGTAACGGCAGAAAACCCAACGGAACCCTTTGGGCGCCGCTTTTGAAGCAATTGATTTCAAACCCATTCATAAAACACCTCCTTACCAAGAGAGATTTTTCCCTTGAACATCTTCCCTGAAGGTGTTAATTTCAGGCTGTCTATCGAAGCTGTTCACGGTGGTGATGCCTCTTGGATTCATCACCTAAAGCCCCTTGCACTGGTTGGCGCCAAGCAAGGGGTTTTTACATTCTGTCTAGCTGATAACGCGCTGCCACTAATGAAACTCCGCATGCCTTAGCAACATCCTCAGCCGTCATACCTTTTAAAATACTGGCATGCATAGCCGGCACTAATAACTCACCACTAAAACATTTAGCTTGCCATTCACTACTCTCAAAAGGGCGGATTTTTACCCCTGGGGCAGAACGAGCAAATGCGATGTTCCTGTGCATAAGAAGATGACCCAATTCATGCGCGGCAGTCATCCTATCTCGCCCTACCCCATTCAAAGCGCCTTCGTAAATGTCTTCGCGCAGAATCAATAAATGTTCCTGTGGGTACGTAAGACCATGCGTTTCTCCCATTTCTTTCATACCACCAATGTGGAACTCAAAATCCGGGATCAACTGAGGCAATGCGAACTCAATTACCTCCATTACAGGGAATTTAAGCCCAGTAATACCAAATGCGCTCCGCAGAGATGTGACGATAGAACGTATTGATTCACGATTCTGCGGAGGTACACGATAATCTTGTCCGCTCAAGCCGCCTCCTACTGCTGTTTTCGATTCAAAATCTGTCGTAAATTACGGAAGTCTTCTTCATTTAATTCATCAAAACTACGAGCGAACGCAATTGCGACTTCACGAGCGTGGCCATTCTTACCTGACAAGCTGATCTCTACTGACTGCTGAGAGTCACGAGCTGCACTGATAAGCTTTTCTTTTTGTTTTTCATCCGCATTAAAATAGCTAATGATGCTATCAAGCACGGGCTTAGTGACCGCCCTTTTACCAGTTTCGATCGCTGAAAGATAAGACGAGGTCATGCCCATAGCCTCAGCCATGCTTTTAAGCGTAAGCCCCAAGTCTATGCGCATTTTTCTTACTGTCTTACCAAACGGCGTTAACATAGTTGCTTCTCCAGTGTGTCAAAGACCTTCAGTACTTCAGGTCTCATTTTAAGTTAACACTCCACAGACATGAAATCAACAAAATTCTGTTAATTTTTTTATCTTGCTTAGTTTATGAGTTTACATCTTATGTTGATAGAACTGTTGGTTGGTGAAGAGTCATGGGGAAATGAGTCGTAATCTCTTGATATTTTATGGTATGGGGGTGAGCGTCAAAGCTACCATAGCGATGATTTTCCTGTTACGTACACCGCAGATAAGGATTCTGCTAAGGCTTTTGTTCAGGAGACTCTGAAAGATACTTGGGAGTTTACTGACGAGTGGTTTGTTCACTAATAAACACGTAAAATCGGTAACGGCTGGAAATCATTCAATACTCGCACTATCGAAAGTTAGCCAGCCAGCCGCAGTATCCTATCATGACAAGTTACTGCGGCTTTTTACTTTTTATATTTAACGGATCAACATCCAGATCAGCAGACATGCCACCACCGGCACAGCAAAATCCATCAGGCTTGCCATATCCCATGCACGTGGATCAAAACCGCCCCACCACGGCATATTCATACGCTTGCCATGCCCGAACATT